>JAJOKI010000013.1 GCA_021129915.1 Methanocellales archaeon
TCATCACGCCGGGAGTGATCACAGATTTACTGGGCTTTATCCTGCTCATTCCATTTACCAGGGCCGGGGTGAAAAAAGTGCTGAAGAAATGGCTCAAGCGAAAGTTCAGGTCTGGCGAGATACAGGTCCACGAGATTCCTTGATTATAACCCGCCTCCCCTCTATCGTTAATCGTCCTTCTGCAAAGAGCCGTATCGCCTCTGGATAGAGTTTTCTCTCCTCGACGAGAATTCGCTCCTTCAGCGTCTCGACGGTATCATCCTCCATGACTGGAACCGCGCTCTGCAGGATTATCGGCCCGTTATCCACACTCTCGTCCACGAAATGTATGGTGCATCCGGAGACCTTGGCGCCGTGGTCAAGCACCTGCTTCCACGCATTCTTGCCAGGGAAAGCGGGCAAGAGGGAGGGATGGACGTTCATGATCCTGTATGCATTCACGATGACTGGACCGAGTATTCGCCTGTAACCGTCGAGCACGATCAGGTCCACGTCATGCTTCTCGAGATGCCGCACGATATCCTTCTCGTGCTCCTCCCTGGTCCTTGAGTCCACTGGAATGCACACGCTCTCAAGTCCACTCTCTCTCGCCCATTTTAAGATGGGCGCGTCCGGATTTTCAGTGATCAGCATCGAGATATTGACGTCCAGCGCGCCCTTTTTGACCAGCTCCCAAAGGCGTTTCAGATTGCTCCCCCGGTTGGAAGCTAGTACGGCTACGTTTATTCTCTCCATGGTAAACATCACTTCAGCGTGCTCTTTGCCGCAGTTATGGTATTGCGCATGAGCATCGCGATGGTCATCGGGCCCACCCCGCCCGGCACGGGCGTGATTGCCGATGCTCTTTTCCTGATGCCCTCGAAATCGACATCTCCACAGAGTTTGCCATCGATCCGGTTGATGCCAACATCGATGACCACTGCGCCCTCCTTCACCATATCCTCTGTGATAAGTTTCGCCCTACCTGCTGCCACCACCAGTATATCCGCCCGTCTGGTGTACTCGCCGAGATTCCTCGTCTTCGAATGACATATGGTGACGGTTGCATGCTTTGCCAGCAGCATCAAAGCTACTGGCTTGCCGACGATGCTGCTTCGCCCCGCAATCACGGCATGTTTGCCTTCAATATCCACTCCTGCCCTTTCCAGCAATATCATGATCCCCGCAGGGGTGCACGGAACAAGTGTTCCATCGCTGATAATCAGGTTGCCCATGTTGACTGGATGAAAACCATCCACATCTTTCTTAGGGGACACCGTGTTCAAAATTTTCCGTTCATTTAGATGCGGCGGGAGAGGGAGTTGTACCAGGATGCCATGGATCTTCGATGCATCATTCAATTGCCGAATGAGCCGAATGACCTCACCCTCTCCGACATCTTCTGGAAATGCATGCTCCTCGTGATAGATACCTATGCTATCGCACGCTTTCTTCTTCATAGACACATAAGTCCGAGATGCCGGGTCGTCTCCTATCAGTATCGTCGCAAGGCCCGGAATCAAGTTTTGCTCGCTCTTTAATCGCTCAGTCTCGCATTTCATTCCCGCTTGCAATTCTGCTGCGATTTTACGCCCATCGATCAATACAGCGGGAATCGATCGCATAACACCTCGACCTCCTTTTTGATATCGTCCCTATGTGATTTATTGTCGATGTCCAAAAGGATTGTGCTGATCATATCCGCTATCTTTCTCATCTCCGATTCCTTCATGCCCCTTGTGGTTACAGCCGGCGTACCGATTCGGATTCCGCTGGTGACAAAAGGACCGCGAGTGTCGAATGGGATGGTGTTCTTGTTCACGGTGATGCCTGCTTCGCCCAGCACCGCCTCCGCATCCTTGCCGGTGATACCTTTATCTGTAAGGTCCACCAGCGCCAGATGGCTGTCGGTACCACCAGATACTATGGCAAATCCATTGTTTAATAGCGTATTTGCTATCGCCTTTGCATTCTTGACGGTCTGCTTCTGATACTCCACGAACTCCTTTGTCATCGCCAGTTTGAATGTCACCGCTTTGGCGGCGATGGCATGCATCAGGGGGCCGCCCTGTATCCCAGGGAACACCATTTTGTCGATCGCTTGGGCAAACTCGCCCTTGCAGATGATAAAACCTCCCCTCGCACCGCGCAGCGTTTTATGGCTGGTGCTCGTCACGAAGTGCGCATGCGGTACCGGATTTTGGTGCAGACCTGCCGCAACCAAGCCGGCGATGTGCGACATATCGACCATTAGATATGCTCCAATCTCATCGGCGATTTCCCCGAATCTGGCAAAATCTATCTCTCTCGGATAGGCGCTCGCCCCCGCCACAATCATGTTTGGCTTGTGTTTTTTAGCCAACCCCTCTACCACATCATAGTCTATCCTCTGCGTCTCTCTCTCCACCCCATAGGAAACGTTCTTAAAAAATTTCCCAGAAAAACTGACCGGACTCCCGTGCGTCAGATGCCCGCCATGAGAGAGCTCCATGCCCATGATGGTGTCGCCGACGTTCAACATCGCGAAATAAACTGCCATATTGGCCTGCGATCCTGAATGTGCCTGAACATTGACGTGTTCGGCACCAAAGAGCTTCTTTGCCCGCTCGATCGCCAGGTTTTCCACCACGTCCATGTACTCGCATCCGCCGTAGTATCGTCTGCCAGGATATCCTTCAGCGTACTTGTTCGTCATGACCGAGCCTTGCGCCTCTAAGATTGCCTCGTCGACGCAATTCTCAGAAGCAATCAGTTCCAGCCCGGATCGCTCTCTCTCAATCTCCTGTTCAATCACCCTTGCCACTTCTGGGTCCGCCTCAATTAATCTCATCAAATCTTCTCTCCATGTACTATTTCTGCTACGAGGATTTAAATTGCATGACATCTATCAATCCATATCCAAAAAACATTTTCGGTGTTGATATATGTGCTGGAAACCATAATAAACGCGATCTGGTTGATGATGCCTGCATATATTTCCAATATGTGTGCTGTATTGTGCGGGGGCGGAACTCCAATCGATTTGAGACGAAAATTTAGAGACGGAAAAAGGATGCTGGGAGATGGAAAGACCTACAACGGATTTATTGGGGGGGTGTTCGGAGGAATTGTTATGGGGGCGGGACAAAACATCATCGCTCCTGATTTGGGTTTGCCCCACTTTACCATTCCTGCGCTTATCTGCCTGCCCCTGGGTGCGATGATGGGAGATACCACAAAGAGCTTTTTAAAAAGGCGTGCAGGACATGAGTGTGGAGTTCCCCTGCCATTGGTGGACCAACTGGATTTCGTCTTTGGCGCACTGATATTCACAGCCATTTTCAGCTATGGCTGGTTCATCGAAAATTTCACACTATGGGTTATCATAACGATAATCGTGCTGACCCCGATTTTACATAAACTCTTCAACATCATCGGGTATAAAATAGGGAAAAAAGATGTGCCGTGGTGAACCGGTGAGATATAAAAGTGAGGATATGTTGATGGAAGAGCGGTCCGAATTGATAAAAGCGCTTAAAAAAGCGGTCAAATTTGGCGATTTTACGCTGTCTTCGGGCAAGAAGAGCAGCTATTACATTGACAAATATGTTTTCGAGACAAACCCAGAGTGTTTGATGGCGGTGGGCAAGCAAATGTCAAAATTGATACCGCCTGGCACGCAGAGACTTGCAGGAATCGAGCTCGGGTCGATTCCGCTGGCGGTGGTGACAAGCATCTGCAGTAGTTTGCCATATGTTATGGTCAGAAAAGAAAAGAAAGAATATGGAACGGGCAAGAAAGTCGAGGGCGAATTTGCAGCAGGCGAGCACGTCCTTCTGATAGAGGACGTCACTACGACTGGTTCAGGGGCGGTCATGGCGGCCAAGATACTGCGCGAGCTTGGAATGATCGTCGATTGCGCCATCGTAGCAGTTGACCGGGAAGAGGGCGCAAAAGAGAATCTGGATAAAATCGGCGTCTTACTCATCCCACTTATCACAGCAAGGGAGTTGCTGGAATGAATATTCTAATTGTCGGTTCTGGCGGCAGGGAACATGCTATCGCCGAGGCTCTGACACGAAGCAGACATCATCCAACCATGTATGCCGTGATGAAAAATCGTAATCCCGGTATAGCACGCTTATGCGAAGATATATTGATCGCTGAAGAGGTCGACATCTCAAAGATTACAGGCTATGCAGACAAAATTAAAACCGACTTAGCGATAATCGGGCCCGAGGCGCCGCTTGCCGCAGGCATTGTGGACGCGCTTGAAGAAATTGACGTTCCCGCGGTCGGTCCCAAAAAAACAGTTGCGAGAATCGAGTCGGACAAGGCATGGACGCGTCAGCTGATGAAGAAACATGGCATCAAGGGATGTCCTGTTTTCAGGGCATTCGGCGATGCAGACGATGCGTGCGAATTTATTGACAAATTTGAAAAAGGTGCAGTCATCAAACCCGCAGGTCTCACGGGCGGAAAGGGCGTAAAGGTGGTCGGGGACCAGGTAGACAAGCACGGTGCTAAAGAATACGTCAAAGGTCTTCTGGAAAAAGGAGGGGTGGTGATAGAAGAACGTCTTGTGGGAGAGGAATTTACGGTCCAGGCGTTTGTGGACGGAAAGACGCTGGCGCCAGGTCCGGCAGTGCAAGACCACAAAAGGGCGTATGAGGGGGACAAAGGACCGAATACCGGCGGCATGGGGTCATATAGCGATGCCGGAGACATTTTGCCCTTCATGGCCGAACAGGACTATGTAGACGGGATAGAGATAATGAAGCAAACGGTTGCCGCACTGAAAAAGGAGACAGGAGTGGAGTATAAGGGAATCCTGTACGGACAATTTATGCTGACCGCCGATGGTCCAAAAGTTATCGAGTTCAACTGCAGATTTGGAGACCCAGAGGCGATGAACGTGCTACCTCTCCTAAGGACAGATCTGGTGGAGATAGCATACGCCATATTGAATGGTTCGCTTTCAGACGCCGAATTTATGCGCAAGGCTACCGTATGTAAATACGCCGTGCCAAAAGGCTATCCTGTCAAGCCCATCATTGGAGCAAAATTATCAATAGAGCCGATTGAGGAAGCCCTCCTGTTTTATGCAAGCGTGAACGAGGTCGGCAGAGAGATATACACCACTTCGTCGCGTTCGCTTGCCGTCGTGGGGATTGCCGATACAATCTCCGAAGCAGAGAAAAAAGCAGAAAATGCGTTATCCAGAATAAAAGGAAACATACAGTGCCGGCACGATATTGGAAAAAAGTTTTTAATCCAGAAACGAATTGACCATATGAATTCGTTGAGGAGGTCGTGATGAATTTCATTTCGATGGCGGACCTGACATATGATGATATCATCGGCATACTTGAAATGGCAGAGGAGCTAAAGGAAGAACGAAAGCGCGGGGAGCTATCAGACCATTTAAAAAACAAGAGCCTGGCGATGATATTTGAAAAGCCATCCACCAGAACGCGCGTCTCATTCGAAACTGCCATGGTCGACCTGGGCGGACATGCACTGTATCTCAACTGGCAGGACATTCAACTTGGGAGAGGGGAGACGATAAAAGACAGTACACAGGTGCTGTCTCGCTATGTGCATGGGGTGGTGATTAGGGCGAACGCACATAAAACAGTCGTTCAATTCGCAAAGCACTCAAAGGTGCCGATAATCAATGGATTGACCGATATCGAGCATCCCTGCCAATCCATCGCGGACTTATTGACTATCTATGAATCAAAGGGAGACTTCGCCGACCTTAAATTTGGCTGGATAGGAGATGGCAACAATGTATGCAACTCATCGATACTGGCTGGTGCGCTCACCGGAATGGATGTCGTTGTGGCATGTCCAGAGGGATATGAACCCAACGAGGCGGTCGTGAAACGGGCAGAGGAGCTTGGGGGCGATATAAAGATTACACATGAGCCAGGGGAGGCGGCCAGGGATGCAGACGTGCTCTACACGGATGTGTGGGTGTCGATGGGGGACGAGAGCCAGAAAAAGAGAAAAATGCACGATTTCCAGGGATTCCAGATCGATGCGGATATTGTGGAGATGGCAAAAGATGACGTCATCGTCATGCACTGCCTGCCAGCCAACAGGGGAGAGGAAATCACGTCAGACATCATCGATGGCCCACATTCTGTGATATTTGAGCAGGCTGAGAACAGGTTGCATGTCCAGAAGGCGCTGTTGATTAAACTCATGGTTTAAAGCTAAACTCGTCTTACTGCCCAATCATCGACTCGGTTGGTTGGGATTTGACCTTCGGAAGTAAGCCCGCTTGCATCGCTTCACCCTCTTTACTTCAAAAAAGCCCCGGGCGAGATTTGAACTCGCGACCTAGTGATGTCTTGCAACTGCCTACCGAAGTGGACAATGTCACAGTTCTTCGAACTGCGAGAGTTGTAGTCCCTATGGGACTTCAACATTGTTACAAGTCACTCGCTCTTCCAGACTGAGCCACCGAGGCATGCCCCTCAATTACAATGTTGCAGGCACAGCATAAAATCACCGCTTGGATTTAAACCGTTTCGTCGAATTCCTGAGCGCGGCTATCGCGGGCAATACCCTCCCGGCGAGGGACACGATACACGCACCTCCACCAGTGCTCATGTGTGCAACCTTTTTCTCCAGCCCTGCCTTTCGCATTGCAGCTCCACTGTGCCCTCCGCTTATTACAGCAAATTTCGCTTTTGTAGCGGCTTCCAGAATCTCAAACGTCCCCAGGGCAAAATCCCTCTCCTCGAAAACCCCTGCGGCACCATTCAATACCACAGTTCCCGCATTTTTGATTTCATCAGTGAAGGCCATGGTAGATTCTATGCCTATGTCAAAGATCGGATACCTGACAGGTAGCGCATCTATTTTGACTTCAAAACGTTTGCCTTTTTTATTTAGTGCCACATCTATTGGCATTGCTATCCTGCTGCCAAATTTTTTGAGCAATGCTTTTGCCATGGGAAACCCGTCCAAACCACCTTGTTTTTCGATGAGCTGCATATTTTTGGTCCCTATATCGACCCCGGATGCAGCCAAAAACACATTTGCCACAACACCACTCACAAGTACTCTATCAGCGACGTCGTTCGACAGGACATTTTTAATGACATCGATTGCATCGTTGGTCTTGGTTCCACCAAGCACGAATATACGTGGCTGGTCTGAGCCAGCCATGACCTTGTCCAATATGCTTATCTCCTTCTCCATCAGTTTGCCTGCTGCAGATGGGATTACATGCGTAAATCCCACCATTGACGCATGAGACCTGTGCGCAGACCCGAAGGCGTCGTTTATGAACAGATCGAAGTGTGGTGTTAGATTGCTGACCAGGTGCGTTTTGGCATGCTCTTCTGGTCCTTGTTCGAGCCCTTCCTCAGAATAGAACCTCACGTTTTCAAGAAGTAGCACCTCTCCTACTTCTGTCTCCTCTATCGCACGTCGTGCAGAAGAGCCAAAAATATCATCTATATAAGTCACCTTTTGCCGTACGATTCTGTTCAACAGTTTAGCATGTGGTTCCATGGTGGTGAAATCACTTTTTCCAGGCCGACTCTGATGTGCGAGCACTACTGTCTTCGCTTTTTCCAGCCTTTTCAAAGTCTCCGTATGGCTCCACAATCGCTTGTCATCTAGGATTTTTCCTGTGTGAGGGTCCATTGGCGAATTTAAGTCCAGTCGAACTAAGACGGCTTTGCCATCGACGTCAAAATCATCCATCGTAAGGTATTTTAATTTCATGCGTACCCTTTACTGTAATTAGTTAAATAGGATAATAAGATATAATACTTATTCACAAAGGTTTTTACTCAGTATATTCAGATTAGACAATGAAGGGGGGTGATATCATGAAGGAAGAAAAGATACTCAAAATACTGGAAGACGATGCAAGAGTGGGTGCTGGCGATATTGCTACCATGATCGGAGCATCTGAATCCCAGGTTAAAAAGTCAATAGAGAAACTGGAGAAAGAGGACATCATTCGAAGATACAAAACCATAATCAACTGGGACAAGGTCGGCAAAGAGTACGTGTATGCGATGATAGAGGTGAAAATCACTCCAGAACGGGGCGCGGGATACGATGCTATTGCAGAGCGTATTGCCAAGTTCACGGAGGTCATCTCCGTCCGTTTGATATCTGGAGACCACGACCTATCCTTATTGGTCAAGGGCCAGACAATGAAAGATGTAGCATTCTTCGTCGCGGAAAAGATAGCGCCACTGGAGCAGATACAGAGTACTGTCACCCACTTCATACTCAGAACATATAAAGAAGGTGGAGACATCTTATACGGAAAAGAAGAGCCCAAGAGGCTGGCGATAACCCTATGAAGATCGCAGATAGAATACAACAGATCCCTCCCTCGGGAATTCGAAAATTCTTTGAGATGGTTATAGGGATGGATGATGTCATCTCGCTTGGTGTGGGCGAGCCGGATTTCGTCACCCCGTGGTCCATAAGGGAGGCATGCATATACTCTCTGGAGAAGGGATATACATCTTACACATCCAACTGGGGATTACGCGAACTTAGAGACGAACTATCCCTGCAGATGGAGTCAGATTACGGCATTTATTATAATCCAGAGGATCAGATACTGGTCACCACTGGAGTGAGCGAGGCGATAGACCTTTGCAGTCGCGCTATTGTAAATCCCAGGGACGAGGTCATCGTCGTAGAGCCTTGCTACGTCTCGTATAATCCGTGCATAGTACTGGCAGGTGGAAAACCCGTACCAGTTTCCACGAGTATATCCAATGATTTCAAGGTCACCCCGGAGCAGATAAAGGAGAAGATCACGAAGAAGACCAAGGCGATTATATTCAATTATCCAAACAATCCAACAGGTGCGGTCATGAGGAAAAAGGAACTGGAGGAGATTGCGGACGTCATCGTAGAATACGACTTGATCGCGATATCCGACGAGGTGTATGACCGGCTAACATATGAAGGAAGGCACACGTGTTTTGCATCGTTGAACGGGATGCAGGACAGGACGATATTACTCAATGGATTTTCAAAGTCGTATGCGATGACCGGATGGCGCATCGGCTACGCCCTTGGCACTCCCAAGATAATTGGTGCTATGCTAAAGGTACACCAATACACGATGCTGTGTGCTCCAATTACCGCTCAGATGGCTGCTATCGATGCGCTGAAAAACGGCAAGGAGAATGTAACTGAAATGGTCCAGGAATACGACCGGAGAAGGAGACTCATCGTCAAGGGGCTGAACGACCTTGGTCTCGATTGTTTTGAGCCCAGGGGCGCTTTCTATGCATTTCCATCGATAAAGAATACTGGAATGACCTCTAAAGAATTTGCAGAGGGGCTACTCAAAGAGCAGAAAGTCGCTGTCGTTCCTGGCGACGTCTTCGGCAAGTCGGGTTCGGGATTTGTGCGATGCGCATATGCAGTATCGCGGAATGAAATCAAAGAGGCGCTGAGAAGAATTGGCAATTTTCTTCAAGGATGACTTTGATGTCCATCTTCATACCTGATAATGTCGCGGCGCGTGACCATACCGACCAATTCATCTTTGAAATTTAAAATTGGCACTCCCCCCACATCCTCTTTCAGCATCAAATCGATGGCCTCAGACAGCGGCGTATCCGTTCGTACGAATTTGACGTTGACGCTCATTATATCGCCGACTATAAGGTTCTTGATTCTGCTATTTTGTTGATGCCCTGGGACCAACTCCCGGAACGCCCTCATCGCCCTTGCAATGTCGCTCTCTGCTATGATGCCAACCAGTTGCATATCCTCTATGACGGGCATTCGACCGATGTCCTCATCCAGCATACGCCTGCGGGCATGAACTACGCGCTCGGTTGGGGATATGGAAATAGGGTGGCTCATGATGTCTCCGGCGCATCCTTCAGGTTTTAAGATGGTCAATGCCTCCTTTGGAGTTACCCAGCCAACCAGCTTGCCATTGGAGACCGCTATAACCTCCACATCTCGGAAGAGGTAGAGAATCTTATTTACATCTTCATCCTGTGTGATGGTCGCAAATTTATCAGTCATCGCAGTAACTACACGGAGAGATGATGCAGGTAGATTCGACTTTTTCCTGGTACCGAGCACTCTTGCGATAGTGCGCTGTGTCACCACCCCAATCAGACTATCGTCTTTTGTAACCAACAGATATCTGACACCATGCTTCTCCATCAAATCCATGGCATGAGATAATGCCGCTGACTTGTCGATGGTAAGTGCATCGGCCATTATGTCTTTCACCATATATCTGTTCATCGTAGGCCTCCTGAAATTAACTTGATGATGTCGGTCTTGGTTATGATTCCTATCATCTCCCCATCATCTATTACTGGAATCCCATCAATCTTATGTGCCGCCACTATCTTTGCCGCATCCGTGACAAGGGCATCTCTGCCTATAGTGATAAGTGGAGACGACATGACGTCTTCGGCTACAAGATGTACGACCTCTACATCTCGAAACTTTTTGCGCCCAGCAGGGCTCTCCTTTCGGGTCATTTTTATATTCTTCTCCGGAAGTTCCCCTTTGTCATCTTTCAATTCGGCAAACGCCAGATTTGACGACGTGATGATCCCAACCGGTGTATTGCCATCTTCCATTACTATGACCCTGTGCACAGCATTTCTGCCCATCTCTGCGATCACATGACTTATCGAATGGTGGCGGTGAACCATGACTACGAAATCACTCATTATGTCTTCCACTTTTATGTCCAGTCTGACAGTCGAAAGATGATGTACGAGATTGGATTTAGTGATAATTCCAACCAATCCGTCATCGACCACAGGAATTCCGCTGATATTATTTTCCAGCATTAACTCACTGACGTCCTCCAGCGACGCCTCGAGATAGGTGGTAACAAGATTTTCACTCATTATCACTTTAACTGGAACCCGGTCGGTTGGTCGTCTACGCCATGCTGGTTCGGCCTGGTTGAGTTTCCACATCAAGTCGGATTTCGTGATAATCCCAACAGGAGTTTCGCCATCCACGACAACCAATCTACTTACTCCATGCTTTAACATGAAGTTTCTCGCACGTGAAATCCCTTCTTCAGGCGCAATCACATATACGGGCGAGCTCATGGCATCCTTTACTTTCATGATAAATATCAACTCACCGGACAAGCTTGTAAAAGGTCTCTTTCCGTGAAAAACCCTGCCAAGGCGCCTTCGCTGATGACTGGTAGCGATCCGACATGTCCCTTCAGCATAACTTCTGCAGCTTTGCCCAGGTCTACATCTGGCTCTATAGTGATGGTGGTCGACCTCATAATTGTCTTAATCGGAGGTCCTAGGGCTTCATGAATATCTCCAGTAGTCAATTGATTGAAGATTTCACCCCCTCCTATATATCTCACGATATCGCGAGAGGATGCCATCCCCAGCAGAATACCATCTTTGACAACCGGCAATCTGCGAAGCCCATTATTTCTCATCGTCTTTGTCGCTTCTTCGATAGACATGTCGGGCAAGATGGTTATTACGCGTTCGCTCATGTGATCTCTTACAGTCTTTCCAGTCTTTATGCCTGCAATCAACTCCACAAAATCTTGCTCAGAAATTATGCCGATTATGCGTTTATCTTCGGTCACAATTGGCATCCCGCCGATGTTCTTCTGGAGCATCATAGCCAGTGCATCTTTCAGCGATTGGCTTTCCTTTAGCGTTACCACCTCGCACTGCATGACCTCTCTGACGCTTCCATTAATGGCGGCGAGAAAATTTCCGTCATATTTTTTTATGATTATTTTATATCGTTCGCCGCCCCCCATAAAATCAAGCAAGTCAGTACTGGTGAATATGCCAACAAGTCGATTTGTTCCTGCCTCTGCGACAGGGATACGTCTAAATCCATAAGTCATCATCGTCTTGACCGCGTCCATAATCGTCATGGTCGGCGGGACGGTGACTACTTCCCTGCTCGCAATCGTCATTATATCACCAGGACGAGATGGAATTCGAGATTTAAATTCCACCGGTCCGCGATCAAGTACTGCCCCACTCGACTCGTCTGCGAGTCTTGCTCCTTTCTTGATACTGCTGTGATGTCTCTTCATTAATTTGAAATGCATACCGCTAATCAAGTCATATCTATCGATTATGCCAACCAGTTCACCATCATTGACCACAGGCAATCTTCCAATATCATGCTCCAGCATCAGTTCGATAGCTTCTTTTAAAGTAGTCTCGGGATGGGTGGAGTGTACAGAAGTGCGCATTACCTTTTCGATAGTGGTCGAACGATTCGATTTTCCCCCCCTTGACGTTCTGGCATAACCTGCTTTGATGATGTCATGTCGCGTGATAATTCCTATGAGTTTCTTCCCTTTGACGACCGGGAAGCCACTGTAGTCATATTCGTCCATGTTTGCCCAACACTTTGAAATTGGGTCCTTCGGGGAACATACCTTTACATCGGTGCTCATTACTTCGCTCACCGTTCTGGCTGGAATACTATCGACGTCCAAATTTTTGAAGATATCAGTGATGCTTAAGACGCCAACTATCTCACGGTCATGGACCGAATTCACGACGGGCACGCACTCCAATTTAGATGCGAGCAGGACGCGCGTCGCTTCCAATCCGCTCATACCAGGGATTATTGTCGGATATTCTCGTGCAAATCCTTTAACGGTTATATTTGACTTTGTCGATGATATTTTCAGTACATCTTGCCGGGTTATCACGCCGGTAACACGATTTTCATCATCTACGACGGGCATGCTCCTGAAATGATAAAGCCGCATCAATTGACGGGCTTTGGTCATAAATTCATTCTCTTTGATGGATATTGGATATTTAGACATCATGTCCTGAACTTTTATGTGCTTCCCCTCCTTCACCCGGACATCTCATCCTTACAACTCTCACAAACTGACGCCCCATCTATTGTTTCTAATATCCCAGAGAGTTCGCCGCACCTTTCGCAAATACCCTGCGAGATCTTTTTAGTTTCAGAAAAGAGAGGATGATCCCGATTCATCTCGATTAAATTTGTGAGAATATCGGTGAGCCCCGGGGAAACCGCAATCATATCCGTATCGGTGACGATTCCGACTAATTTCTTCCCCTCGACAACGGGTAGTCTCCTGATATCTAATCTCATCATTTTTCGCGCCGCCTCATCCAGACACTCATCGCCTCTGATGGTGACAAGTGGCTGCGTCATCAGATCCCTGAGTGTTACGGAACCTGGTGTTATGTTTTCCGATATGATCTTTCGTACCATGTCTCGTTCTGTCACAATACCCACTGGTTTGCCGTCTTCGACGATGATGAGGCTGCCCACGTTGTGTGTGATCATTTTTTCTCCAGCAGCAGACGCCCTCATGTCACCTTCTGCCGTGACGACATCTTCTGTCATGATTTCCCGTACTGATATTCGCGTTTCCATTTCCTTCTCCATTATCGTTTTGACCACATAACCACACATCCTATGGCCACACAGTTTATATTATCTACAGATAGGATATAAAAGTATCATGATGGGTATTAATGTGATAAAATAAATATTACAATTCGATGACTTGTATATGGGATGGGAAGAATGATTAAAAGAATTAAACGAAGTTTCTCATCGTGGATCAGAAAGATATTTAAAAAGAAGGCAGTGCGCATAGGGATTTATGGTCCGCCGAATGCCGGAAAAACCACTCTAGCAAACAGGATCGTCCGTGACTGGAGCAGTGATGATGTCATCGGCACAGTATCCGAGATACCCCATGAAACCCGCCGGGCGATAAGGAAGGAGAACGTACGTATTAATGCCAATGGCGTGGCAGTGACTTTGGACGTCGTAGATATGCCGGGTTTGGCGACGAAAATTGATTTTCATGATTTCATGGCGTTTGGGATGGATGAAGAGGAGGCGAAGCGACGGGCAAAAGAGGGGACGGAAGGCGTGATCGAAGCCATCAAATGGCTGGATGATATAGATGGGGTGTTATTGATTATGGACGCTGCCGAAGATCCATTTACACAGGTGAACGTCGTCGTCGTCGGAAACATGGAGGCACGGGAGTTGCCCATGTTAATAGTTGCCAATAAAATAGATTTGTCAGATGCATCTCCAGCCAGGATAAAAAGTGCATTTCCACAACATCCCGTAGTTCCTATTTCTGCCCTCGAGGGCATCAATATCGACAAGCTATATGAGTCAATAGCTGATCGGTTCGGGTGATCGAGAATGACCAAGAAAGCTACTAAGGCGGGGAAAAACACAAAGCGCGCAAAGGGTGTTGTGGAGGCGAGCATTCGGATAGATATGCTCTCCAAGGACCATCTGTCAAATATGACCTCGATGGAGAAAATCAGATTAATACTTGACAAGGTCAGAGAAGGCAATATTCTAATTCTTGAGGCGGGACTCACACCCGATGAAGAGATGAAGTTAATGGAGCTCACAATGACGGAGATTACGCCGGGTGATTTTGCCGGCATTGAGATCGAGAGTTACCCCACCAGACAGAGATCAAATATCATCAGCAGACTTTTAGGCAGGGTCGTCACAGAAACGCGCCTTACCGTCATCGGACCTGCAAATCAGATCAAGACCCTTAATAAAGATCATGATGTTATAAGCGCACTGGTGTCCGTGCGTTCGTAGGAGTCCAAGATGCCACATAAATGTACCAGATGCGGTCAAACGTTCAGAGACGGTGCATCTGAAATTATGAGTGGATGCCCTAGCTGCGGATGGAATAAATTCCTCTACGTGACAGATAGGTCAGGGGAGATATCCGGACAGGAGGTGCCAGCTCCAAATGATATTGAACCCGGGGCGGAGTCGGCCACGCCAGAAGATACAGAAGTCATGGACATCAATGAACTGATAAACAAAGTTGAAATTGAGGAAAAGCCGAAAACACATACCGTACCCGACTCCCACAGGGTTGAAAGTATAAAAATACTCGGCCCGGGCTCATATGAATTAAACATCGAATCACTACTCGATCGACCGGAAATAGTCATGGCGCTAAAAGAAGAAGGGACTTATATAGTTCACTTACCATCGATTTTCAGTAAAGGCGATAAAAAGCGCAAATCTGGACGCAAACGAAGGAAATGAACGTTAAGCAGGAAGGAACATAAAGAATTGTGTGTTGTTTTTGTGGACAATCGGGCGTGTGGCATTGACATCTTCGAGCCTTATCTCATATCCATTCGGAAATATTATATGCAACTTATCTACATTCTGCCCAAGGTTGAACGCATGAATATGATATATGCCATCGTCATATGTTATCACGTCGTTTGCAGTAATGTTGGCTTTATTCCATGATATGTCCGTTATCTCGATATCTGAGAAATCAGCGAAAACATCCTCCAGCTTTTGCCTTGCGGCATCAGGACCAATGAGCAGCAGGTAAAGTTTGGCAAAAAGGCCATCGATTCTATACTCCACGGTGATGTTCGCGCCCTCTCCGTCAAACGTCATCATTACATCGGTGATATGAATTTATGAAAACCGCCCATACTCGTTTAAACATCAGTCCTCCTAATTGGCATAGTTGTGCTATATATTATATGTACTTTTTCATCCCAGGCGAAGCAGGGGTAACAATAGAACGACGAACATCAACACGATGAGAAGGATGAACATCAGTTTCTGCCTCTTCCTGGCATCGCCATATTTCTTTGAACATTCGTCAGAACAAAACATTTCACTGGATTCAACGGATTTCCCGCATATTGCGCAGTGTCTATGAGGAATTATCTTTACCATCACTCAAGATATGAAGAGTTATCATATTAAAGATAACGTGCTTCACCCGCCTATATGGAATATATCTAATCTGTGATTACAACTGTCGAAATCTCAAAGAGATTACGACTCCACCAGATGTTTCATCTCTCTGAACTGCGACAAATCGAAATCCCTTAGTACTTAGTGCAACATGTTAATCATCATGATTGTGGTGATATCCATAGGTGGCTCGGTAATTGCGCCCAAGCTGGATTTCGAAAGGTTCGAGGAATATGCGGAAGTGATAAAGGAGATAGCGAAGGAGCGTACGGTTTTCGTTGTAGTTGGTGGCGGTGCTGCTGCCCGCGAGTACATCCATGTTGCAAGAAAGCTGGGCGCAAATGAAACCGTTTGCGATTTTATCGGCATTGATGTAACGCGATTGAATGCGCGTTTGTTGATTTCTGCCCTGGGAGGGGATGCGCATCCTGAACCGCCCTCCGATTATAAAGAGGCAGAGAACGTCGCATCATGGGGCAAGATAATCGTGATGGGTGGCGTAATCCCCGGGCAAACCACAGACGCAGTCGCAGCTATATTGGCAGAATACGTTCAGGCGGATTTGCTGGTCAATGCAACATGCGTTGATGGCGTGTACACCGCCAACCCCGATAGCGATCCCGAGGCGAAAAAGCTTGATAAGGTCACACCCGAACAATTAGTCAAAATCGTGATGAAGACGGAGACGAAGGCAGGGGCAAGATCAGTGCTCGATCTGACTGCAGCTAAGATCATCGAGCGATCAAACATCACGACGGTCGTGTTAAATGGTGCAGACCCGAAAAACATCATCGATGTTGTTCTAAGGAACAAACACGTTGGAACGGAAATTAGATCCTCTTGCAAGAAGTGAGAATTTAGGAGCGGGGCATCACTCTAATCGACAAGTTACATGAGGTTGCTGGAAATAGAGTTGAACCAAGGGTAGTAACAACTCCCATCAAAAAATGTGTCAAGCATGTGGAATTTTTAAAGGGAGAGGTAAAGAAAATAAATTTCAGTCAGCGAAAGGTGTCATTATCTGATCCTTGCAGTCGGTAGTGAGCCGGAGTTTTTTGGAATCCCAGGAGTGCGAGAACACAGTTTTCCATTGTTCGTCTCCGCTCGGAAGGAAAAAGAAGGGAGTTGTTCACCTTCGTTGTAGGTGGTGGAGGTCTCACAGGCATCCAGAAAATATAATATATCCAGGGATCAAATACCATGTCTTGTCGAGAAATCTAGGAGAATCCTAAGGGTCAAAGGGCGTTACGCTAATGGTATTACGAGAGTAAGCCCGACCGAAATAGAACTTAGCTCGGGTGAGAAAATCATGACAAGAACATTGTTCTGGACGGGCGGAGTTCGTGCAAATCACCTCATCGCTGGTTTAGGGCTAAGGACTGGTGGATGCAACCGAATAGAGGTCAACAAATTCCTGACGGCGACATTTGGTTGGCTTTTGGATATATCAGGAGCAGGCTTTTCGCAAGTCAAAACAAACCATTTTAATAGCGTGGAAGCCATCAGTGGTTGAGAGAGATTATTAGATGTCAGAGGGACAGAAAAAATACGAGTTCAAAAGGAAACTAGAGGAATTAAGAGAGAAAACTGGCAAGGGGACCGAACTGGTTACGATTTACATCCCCCCTGATAAGCAGATATCCGATGTTGTGGCACAGCTTAGGGATGAGCATGGGCAGGCTGCGAACATTAAATCCAAGTCCACAAGGGTAAATGTTCAGAGCGCACTGGACTCCATCCTGGCAAGGCTCAAATATTTTAAAAACCCGCCAGAGAACGGCATGGTTATTTTTTGCGGAATGATCTCTATTGGTGGAGATAGGAGCACAATGGAGACGATAGTCATAGAGCTGCCGGAGCCCATTACGACATATATGTATCGATGCGGTTCGGAATTCGTACTCGGACCGCTGGAAGACATGCTCATAGAGAAGAAAACATTTGGTTTGGTCGTCCTGGATCGGAGAGAGGCAACCATTGGTTTGCTGAAGGGGAGACATATCGAGCCCATAAGGCACCTGACCTCCAACGTACCCGGCAAGCAGAAGAAGGGGGGGCAATCAGCAAGGCGATTTCAACAATTGCGGCTAATCGCCATCAACGAATTTTATAAGAGGATCGGGGACTCTGCCACCAAAATATTCCTTGAAGTGTATCACAATGACCTCCAGGGCATATTGATTGGGGGTCCCAGCCCGACGAAGGAGGAGTTTATAGGCGGAGAGTATCTTCATCATGAACTGCAGCCGAAGATACAAGGAATATTTGATATCTCATACACCGACGAGTCAGGATTATACGAATTGGTGGATGCGGCGACGGATACACTTCAAAATTTGGACCTGATGCAAGAGAAGACGTTGGTAAATCGGTTCATGAGGGAACTGGTGAGCGACCGAGGTCTGGCCACCTATGGCGAAGATAATGTCAGAAAAAATCTCAAAATGGGCGCAGTAGATACTCTATTACTCTCCGAAGACCTGAGGCGAATTCGAATATATGTCAAATGTACAAGTTGTGATTACCAGTATGAAAAGACGGTCCAAAAACCGGATAAGTTGAAAACGTGCCCAAGGTGTGACAAGGCACTTGAATTGGTGGAAATTATCGATATCGTAACCGAGTTATCCGAGATGGGTGAACAGACGAATTCCACCATAAAGTTCATCTCAACAGATTTTGAGGAGGGGGAGCAGTTGATGAACGCGTTCGGAGGAATTGCAGCGATATTGAGATTTCAGACAGGAGTTTAAAATGTTTATACAATTCAAAAACGAGACGAAGTCACTGCTACAAAGCGCCGTCAAAGCAGCAGGATATGGGACGGAGGACACATACTTGGAGGAATCTTCATATGCCGATATATCCTCATCGATCGCCCTCAAGCTTGCGCCACAATACAAGAAACCACCTGCGAACATAGCGAAGGAAATCTTGCAGAAGATTCAGATTCCTGCTAAATCATATGTTGGGCGCGTAGAAGTCCAGGGAGCATATATCAATTTTTACGTCAATCGCAGATTCTTGAACCAAACGATATCGAGCATATCCGAGGAACGGGAGGAGTACGGCTCGCTTCCCAAGAAAAACAAGCGAGCGATTCTCGAGCATACCTCTGTCAATCCGACCGGACCCCTCCACGTTGGCAGGGGGCGAAACCCCATCATCGGCGACACATTGGCCAGGGTTCTCAGATGCGCAGGCTACGATGTCGATGTGCAATATTATGTAAACGACATGGGCAGGCAGATCGCGACGATCGTCTGGGGATACGACAATATCGACCCGAACATTCTGCCCAAATTGGAGAGGGATAAGTCGGACCATGATGTCGTGCGATATTACCGAAAATCGACCGAGGCGGCATCAAATCCAGAAGTGGAATCAGCGATCATGCAACTCTTGGGAGAATATGAGTCTGACAACCCCATCGTCATCAGGAAGTTCAAGAAAGTTGTGGAACGCTGTATTGAGGGGCAAAAACAAACGTTAGAGCGAATCAACATTTCATTTGACAAATACATATGGGAATCGCAATTCGTCAGAGATGGGACGGTGAATAAGGTCGTCGAGAGATTGAAAAAGACAAAATACGCCAGAATAAAGGACGGAGCATTGGTGCTTGATTTAACTCATTTTGGATTGGAAAAGGATTTTGTGCTAACACGTCTCGATGGGACGACCCTGTACACTACCAGGGATATCGCCTATCACGTATGGAAGTTCGATAACGCCGATATCGTGATAAACGTGCTTGGCGAGGATCAGAAGCTGGCGATGGACCAATTAAAGTGCGCCCTTAAGATTCTCGGTCTCGGGAGATTGCCGCAAATTGTGTTTTATTCTTTTGTCTCACTGCCAGAGGGTAAAATGTCAACGCGCAAAGGCACCACCGTCGATCTTGATGACCTGCTCGATGAGGCACTTGAACGCGCATACATCGAGGTGCACAAGCGCAGACCGGAACTATTGGAAGATGAAAAGCGAAGAATCTCGGAGATCGTGGGGATGGGCGCAGTACGATTTGACATCATCAAGGTGGCTCCAGAAAAGATGATGACGTTCAGATGGGAGGATGCGCTGGATTTCGAGAAACAGGGGGCGCCGTTCATCCAGTATTCGCATGCCAGAGCATGCAGTATTCTTAATAAAGCGAAGCTGAAGAAGTTCAACCCGAACATGCTCGTCGAACCGCAGGAGATCGAACTGATCAGAAAGATGGCGATGTTTCCCAATGTCGTGGATGTGGTTGCACATGACCTCAAGCCGCACATCTTAGCAACCTATGCCAGAGAATTGGCCGAGACATTTAATCAATTCTATCGCTTCGTCCCAGTACTCAAAGCAGAAGGAGATTTAAGAGATGCGCGACTGGCACTGGTTAACTGTGCGAGAATCGTCCTGGAAAATACATTGAATTTGCTTGGAATCGAGGCGCCAAAATCGATGTGATATAGGATTGCGCGAAAAATGATATGCTAAAAAAACAGGGATATCATATGGTCGGAGGGCATAGCGCAGTAAAGGCGTGCCTATGGCTGAACAGGTCTCTCAGAGGTGAGGGCGCTTGTTATAAATCCAAATTTTATGGGATACAGTCACACCGCTGTATACAGATGACGCCAACGTTATCGTGCAACCAGCGGTGCATCTTCTGCTGGCGTCCGATAGAGATGACCATTCCCAGGCATGAGTGGGACGACATCCAGACGATCGTGGATGGTTGCATCGCTGCGCAGATGCGGTTGATATCCGGATATGGTGGCGCCACCACGACCGATATGCAAAAACTGGAAGAGGCGAAAAAGCCGATGCATGCAGCGATATCGCTTGCTGGCGAGCCCACGTTATATCCCTACTTGCCAGAGCTGGTCGAGGCGTTCCACAAACGAGGCATGACCACATTTCTCGTGACGAATGGAACGCACCCAGAGATGCTTGCGAGGATCAGGCCGACCCAGCTTTATATCTCGCTGGACGCCCCGGATCAAGAGACATATAAAAACATATGCAATCCCATTAAAGACACATGGAACGACATCAATGAATCACTTGAGATTTTGCGTACCAAAGATATCAGAACAGCCATCAGGATTACACTCGTCGATGGGATAAATCTCAAGGACCCTGAGAAATATGCCAGACTGATAGAAAAAGGAGAACCAGATCATGTCGAGGTGAAGGCATATATGCACCTGGGCTTTTCCAGGCGGAGGCTGCCAAGAACTGCGATGCCATCTCATAAAACAATTCTCGAGTTTGCTGGAAGGCTCGCAAGGACATTGGGATATTCAATAGTGGATGATGTAGAGGTAAGCCGCGTTGCGCTCTTATCAAAGGGGAAAAAGTCGCAATCACTTGCCCTTGCAGAATAACTTCTTAATCTTATCTACAATCCCCTCTGGTTTTTTAGCCTCTACTTTCTTTTCCTTTGGTTCTGCGCATTTGGTCGTCGCCTTTTTTGCCAATGATATCACCTGATATGGTATTTATGGCTCTTAGTATATAAAATATTGACCTGATGATACAGATAACTTAAATAAAGAGATTCGACATTCATTTAAGATACATGAAATTCGAGCCGAATGATATCAAGGAAAGGGCCAAGAAGGACTTTGATGGGACGTGGTTAGAGACTGCCATGTTTGTCGATGGGCGAGAGAGAAAATTTACAATACCAAAAAGGAGGGGGCGAAAGCAGTTACTCACCATATATTCTGATAAGATACGTGAGATACTTCTGGACATGGGCTTTGATGAAGTCGTCTTGAAGCCCATCTGGGATGAACGACATGTTCGGCTTCAGTATGGGCCCGAGGCACCGGCAATACTTGACCGCCTTTATTATCTCGCCACCCTTCCAAGACCTGATATCGGCCTATCTGACGAAAAGAAGAAAATGATCAAGGATAAAATAAAGGGTTTTGATAAGTTCGAGGAGCTTCAGAACGTTTTAAAGGATTATAAAAGAGAGCAAATCGAATCCGGCGAAGATTTTACCGAAGCACTGGTCACGCGGTTGGGGATAGATACCGTTGATACGCACTACTTGCTTGACGAAGTCTTCTCCGAATTAAAAAACATCAGAGCACTGCCTACCACGCTGACGTTGACGTCCCATCTCACGACGGCATGGTTTCCCACGCTCCAGGCAGTTCAACATAAAAAAGAGTTGCCCGTGATGCTGTTCACTTTTGGATGGAGATACAGGCGAGAACAAAGAGAGGATGCGACACATCTAAGGGCGCACTACAACCTCAGCATGGTAGTAATGGACGAAAACCTCACCATAGCAGATGGCAAGTACCTCACTGAAGAATTCTTCAAAAGGATGGGGTATGGCGAGATAGAATTCCGGGCAAAACCAAACGCTCCGGCTTACT
This sequence comes from Methanocellales archaeon, assembly GCA_021129915.1. GTDB lineage: Archaea > Halobacteriota > UBA148 > UBA148 > JAJOKI01 > JAJOKI01. The sequence continues at coordinate 22,101 of JAJOKI010000013.1, forward strand.
ATGCCCCTGGGACCAATTATGAGGTCTTTGCGAAGCATCCAGAAAAGGGTTGGATCGAGGTCACCGAGATTGGCATGTACTCGCCCATTGCCCTTGCAAACTACGGCATCGAATATCCTGTGTTCAATTCGGGTCCAGGATTGGGTAGAATGATCATGATTTCAGAGAATATTTCCGATATCAGGGAGGTGCATTTTCCAGAACTCTATAAAGAACTCAGCCTGAGTGATGAACAAATCGCCAGGACGATATCCATCGATAAAGTGCCGGGCACATCTGCCGGAAGGGAAATTGCGGAAGCAATAGTCAGGACATGTGAACAATATGGCAATGCACCATCCCCCTGCAAGTTCGATGCGTGGAAGGGCAAATTAAATGGCGAGCATGTTACCATATCGATAGTTGAACGGGAAGAACACACAAGGCTTTGTGGACCCGCATTTCTCAACGAAATAGTGGTGTACAACGGAGATGTCATCGGCATCCTGCCGACGAAAAAATTCAAAGAGATTCGTGATAAGGGCATCAGCACGGGCATCCGATTCATCGATGGATTTGCAGCATTGGCAGCGCATGAGATCGAAGGGGGATGCAAAGAAATCCGAATCAGAATAGCAGAGGCGTTGAGCGATGTGAATGTGAAGATAGACCCTGCCGCGGTCAGATACATCCAGAGCAACAACAAGAAGATAGATATCAGGGGTCCGGTTTTTACTACGGTCAGGGTTATGTCGGAGTGAGTGCGCTTGTAGCTATATGTGATTACGCTACTAATCTTCCCCTTAATGCCTAAAGATTTTCAAAAGTTACGAAGAACATTTCATGGATGATACGTTTGAAGATGTCTCTATGATAGGCAAATATGCCGACATTAAGGCGATACCCGCTGGGAGCAACCAAGAAGTCTTAATGTGATGTCCAAAATGAACAAGACGGCCATTTTCGTTGTCAACGAGAAACTGGGTTGGACAGGGCACTTGTTTGCATATTATGAAGTGATAGCGAAAGTCAACGTCGCACTGAAGAAGATTCAGGAACTTGAAAAGATAATTATGGCGAGAAGAAGCTTGTTTGTTAGTCCTGTTTATGGAAAGTTTTGTTCCTTTACCAGAAGAAATAGGGTTTGTAAAATATATGGTCGGTAAGGGAAGCATTTTGGTCATCGAAAGGATTGGACAATAGATGGGGCATTCCAGAGATTTTAGCCGACCAAAAACTACGAGAAGAGGAGATTACTGGAAAAAGATGTTGAGCTTTCTGCTCATAGCACGAATTCGCTCATGCTTTCGCTTAAATCGAGATAATAAAAATATATCCTCAAACTGATTGAGATGAGTATGAAATTTCAATG
>JAJOKI010000021.1 GCA_021129915.1 Methanocellales archaeon
GGGAATAAAACTCCTATGGAATACCATAAGGAGGTGCTTAACTGAACACTACCGTGCTAACACTTACATATAAGTGCTACAGATAAATAATTAAATGAGTTCTCAGATAAATTCACCCCTTCACCACACCCATCGGCACGAGTTTTGCCACCGTCTTACTTATGCCAGCGACCTCGCAAACCCTGACAACCTCATGAATGTCCTTATACACGCCAGGCGCCTCTTCCGCCAGCGCCTTCCAAGATGCAGATCGTACGAATATGTCCCTGCTCGCTAGGTTTGCCTTTACACGCTCGCCCCTGAATTGTCTCAGCGCACCATGCCTTGACATGAGGCGCCCTGCACCATGGCACACGCTGGAAAACGTCTCTTTCTCGGCCTTTTTTGTTCCTACCAGGACATAGCTCGCTGATCCCATATCTCCTGGAACGAGTACTGGCTGGCCAACATCGCGATAATCTTTGGGTATATCATCTGCTCCAGGGCCAAGACATCGAGTTCCGCCCTTGCGATGCACGAAAACTTTCGTCTTCTTCCCATCTATCACGTGTTCCTCTAATTTGCCGATGTTGTGCGCGACATCGTAGACCACATCAAGACCGAGTTCGTCATGCGACATGTCCAGAATCCTGGCGACGCCTTCTCTCACCCAGTGGGTTATCATCTGCCTGTTGCACCATGCAAAATTGGCGGCGCAGGACATAGCGGCAAAATAATCCTCACATTCCTTCGTTCCAGCAGGAGCGTAAACCAACTCGCGGTCAGGCAATTTCGCAATCTCATCCCTGAATTTGGCATTCAGAATTTGCAGATAATCCGTGCAGACCTGATGCCCAAACCCTCTGGAGCCGGTGTGAATCATGATACAGACCTGTCCTTCGTGTGTTATGCCAAATGTTTTTGCAGCCTCCGGCAAATGGATTTTTTCCACTTTCTGAATTTCTAAAAAGTGATTTCCTGCGCCCAGCGACCCCAGTTGAGGGGCACACCTCTGTATAGCCTTTGGTGACGCCTTTTCTGAGCTGGCAGAGTTCATGCAGCCAGTTTCCTCTAAATATTTCAAATCTCTTTTTATTCCATAGCCGCGTTCAACTGCCCACTGTGCTCCCATTTCTAACACCTCGCAGAGTTCTTGTGTCGACAATCTGATTTTTCCTCCTTTGCCGACACCGGAGGGGACGTTTTGAAATATCTCCGTCACCAGGTTCTTCAAGTGTGGTCTTATATCATCTGCTTCCAGATTTGAGCTCAGCAGCCTGACTCCACAGTTGATATCAAAGCCGATCCCTCCTGGAGAAAGTCCGCCGGTTTCGAAATCCAGGGCTGCGACTCCTCCGATGGGAAATCCATAACCAAAATGCATATCTGGCAATGCGATGGAATGTTTGTGGATTCCTGGAAGGCAGGCGACATTTGCGATCTGCTTTATTGCGCCCCCTTCAACCAGATTTAGCAATTTATTTGATAAAAAGAGCCAGGCTGGTACGTTCATCCCTTCGATGGCGTTCTGGGGCAGTTCCAACAGGCACTCGTCAATCTTCTTCAATTTGTTTTTAAAATCCATACCATCACCTGGAATGTCGACGCCGAGGGTGAGATTTGAACTCACGTGGCGCGTAAGCACCACCGGTTTGCTTTAACTTTTTGTTCAAGACCGGCGCCTTAGGCCGCTTGGCTACCTCGGCAAAGGGTTGCACCCTTTTCGATGTAGAAATATGCTCGGCGCATATTAAACATTATCCTAAGAAATCATCGATATGCTCATATCATTGGAGAGGTAATAAACATGTCAGGGGCTTGTAGTATAGTCCGGATAGTACGGGGGCCTCCGGAGCCTCTAACCCGGGTTCAAATCCCGGCGGGCCCGTTTTGCTAGTTCGCAATATACGACACATAATCGCCGATGGTTATGTGATTCTCATCGCCCCTGATGACGGCGTTGTACCATGCGCTGGAGCACTCACCCAATTACTTTGGCGCCATCTGCGATAAATGCGGTCCCGTGAATCCTCGGCATCACTCCTCTAATACAATCTCGATGTTAATGTTTTTTGGTACCTGAATTCGCATCAATTGTCGCAATGCCCTTTCATCTGCGTCTATATCTATCAGGCGCTTGTGCACCCTCATTTCCCAATGATCCCATGTTGCAGTACCCTCTCCATCAGGACTCTTTCTACACGGCACCACTAATTTTTTTGTCGGAAGCGGAATTGGACCTGAAATGTTCACGCCGGTTCGTTCGGCGATATTCTTGAGTTGATCACAAAGCACATCTAATTCGGCTGGACTTGTCCCTGATAATCGTATCCTTGCTCTCTGTGGCATTTTACTTCTCCTAACATTATATATTTTCTGTTTTATAAAAAGAAAGAAGGGGGGAAGGGAGGAAAAAGAACTATCGCGCTTTGATGTCGATGCACATGCCAGCTGCGATAGTCGTTCCCATGTCCCGTATTGCAAACCGTCCTAATTGCGGGATCTCCTTAACCTTTTCTATAACCAGTGGGCGCGTTGGTTTGATCTGCACGATGGCAGCGTCTCCTGTCTTCAGGAAGTCTGGGTTCTCTTCTTTGACCTGCCCGGTCCTGGGGTCAAGCTTCTTCTTGAGTTCAATGATTGTGCAGGCTACTTGTGCGGTGTGGCAGTGGAACACTGGCGTATAACCGACGGTTATTGCACTTGGGTGTTGAAGTATCACTATTTGCGCCGTAAACTCGTTTGCCACTGTCGGAGGTTTATCCGGGTGTCCGCAGACGTCACCGCGTCTGATACTATTCTTATCGATGCCCCTCATATTGAATCCGATGTTGTCTCCAGGAAATGCTTCTGGAATCTCCTCATGATGCATTTCGATCGATTTGACCTCTCCACTGGCGTTTGCAGGCTGGAAAATCACCTTATCTCCCTTCTTCATCTTGCCAGTATCAACACGTCCTACTGGCACAGTGCCGATACCGGAGATGGTGTACACATCTTGGATAGGCACACGTAATGGGAGCTTGGTTGGTTTCTCTGGCATTTTCAACGTGTCGAGTGCCCCTAATATCGTGTGTTCTTTATACCATGGCGTATTTTCACTCTTTTTGGAGATATTGTCTCCTTTCAGTGCAGAGGTTGGCACAACTATGATATCTTCGGGCTTGTACCCGACCATTCTAAGCAGTTTTGAAACGTCATCTTTCACCTGCTTATATACGTTTTCGTCATAATTGGCGCCATCCATCTTGTTTATTGATATGATCAATTGGTCGATCCCGAGCGTTCGCGCCAAGAATACATGTTCTTTGGTCTGAGCCTGGACTCCATCAGGGCCACTGACTACCAGAAGTGCTGCATCGGCTTGTGACGCACCGGTGATCATATTCTTGACAAAATCTTTGTGACCGGGACAATCCACGATGGTGAAATAATATTTAGATGTGTCAAATCGTTTGTGAGCGATATCAATAGTGATGCCTCTCTCTCGCTCTTCTTTTAATGAGTCCATGACCCATGCGAATTCGAACGTTCCCTTTCCTTTTGATTCTGCTTCTTTTTTATACCGTTCAATTACATGCGCCGGTACAGCGCCCGTCTCGAACAACAATCGACCGACTAGGGTTGACTTCCCATGATCAACGTGTCCGATGATCGCTAAATTTAGGTGTGGTTTATCTACCATCTTCTTATCACTCCTTTTTGTATCTTAAATACGGTACTATCACTTGATTTGTGCTATTATATATGTCTTTCTTTGACTTATATAATTCGGGTGATTAAACTCTTCTGTTATTCGCGTGGTTTTAGACCTTTTCTCTGACGTATTTGACGAACTATCTCCTCTTGTATGCTTTGTGGAAGAATCTGGAAACCCGCATGTTCCGTGTTCCACAATGCCCTTCCTTCGGTTGCAGATCGAAGCTCTCCCGCAAATCCAAATAATTCTGCTACTGGCGCCTTGCCGGCAATCACGGTTGTGTCCCCTTCCTGGTGCATATCGAGAATCTGCCCTCTTCGTCCCTGAATTTCTCTGGTGGCGCTGCCCATCATATCTGATGGGACATGTATGTACACATCTTGGATCGGCTCAAGGATCGATGGATCCGCCATCCTGATTGCTTCATGAATAGCCTGCCTGGTAGCTGGAATAACCTGTGCAGGTCCTCGGTGTATTGCATCCTCGTGGAGTTTCACATCTACTAATTTGACCTTTATCCCTTGGCACGGTTCCCTTGCAAGCGGTCCATTCGTCATAGCTTCTTCAAATCCCTCTATGATAAGTTCCATGGTCTCTCGCAGATATTGAATTCCTTTCGTCATATCGATGAGCATGTTAGATCCATGGATTGCAACGATATTCTTGGCCTGGTCCTTGTGCATTCCTGCATCCATCAACAATTTACGCCGTTCAAGCTCCTCCATTCTCATGGAAACTTCGCCGGTTTTTATCGAATTGATGATATCTTCCTCAAGTGGTTCGACCTCGAGGTAGAATCTATTATGCCTGTTGGGAGATACGCCCTCTACAGGGCCGGCAAGATTTTGTACCGTCTCTCTATAAACCACGATCGGCGGAGTTTGTTGTATTGGTATGTTGTAATCTCGCTCAATTTTATGGGCGATAATTTCCAGATGCAGTTCACCCATTCCAGCTATGAGATGCTCTCCAGTCTCTTCGTCAATCTCGACTTTTATGGTTGGGTCTTCTTTTGAAATTTGACGGAGCACTTCAATCAGTTTGGGTAGGTCTCTCATATGCTTCGCTTCGACGGCGACGGTGACTACTGGTTCACTCGCATGTTTGATGCTCTCAAAGGGGATAATTTCCCCAATCGACGTCACAGTAGATCCAACTATTACATCCTTCAAGCCGGTAACAGCAGCGATATTTCCTGCGGGAATACGCTCTATTTCCAGCCGCTCAGCCCCCATGAATATCCCAACCTGTAAAAGCCGGTTGGTGCGTGTTGTACCCGAGATGTGCAGCTCTTCCCCTCGTTTTAGCGTTCCGCTGAACAACCGTCCAGTTGCGACCTCTCCTGCATGTGGATCTATAGAGATATCTGTGACCATTAATGCAACAGGGCCTTTTGGGTCGCACCCCTCCATCGCCACTCCTATCTCACTCGATTTATCGCCTTTCCAGATCGCTGCTATCCTGTATTTTTGCGCAACGAGCGGGCTGGGCAGGTGATGAATGACCATGTCTAAGACGACCTTATGAAGCGGACATTTCTCTGCGAGTTCCTTCATCTTATTTGATTGGCAATATTCATATATTTCATTAAAGCCTATATTGCTCTTTTTCGTATAGGGAACGCTGATCGCCCAATTATACAGCGAAGAACCAAATGCGACCGTTCCATCTGTAGCGTCAACTCTCCATCCCTGACTGTATCGCTCTGGATTCATCCCTTTGATCAGTTTATTGACGAGGATTATGAGGTTGCCGAGTCGGATCTGCATCTCCTGTTTATCGACTTTGAGTTCGTTGATGAGTCGGTCCACTTTGTTTATGAATAAAATCGGTTTGACGTTCTCCTTGAGGGCTTGGCGCAACACCGTCTCGGTTTGGGGCATCGTTCCTTCAACCACATCTACGACCACAAGTGCGCCATCCACTGCTCGCATCGCCCTGGTAACATCCCCGCCGAAGTCAACATGGCCTGGCGTGTCGATAAGATTGATGAGATATTCTTCTCCTCCTACTTCATGGACCATCGAGACGTTTGCGGCATTGATTGTAATGCCTCTCGCCTGCTCTTCTTCATCGAAATCCATGAATAACTGTCTGCCGGCCAACTCCTTTGAGATCATTCCTGCGCCGGCTAGAAGGTTATCAGATAAGGTCGTCTTGCCATGGTCAATGTGGGCGACAATGCCGATATTCCTTATTTTTTCCGGCTTGTCCATCAGGGATATGACCTGCTCAACCATCTTTTTTCTTCTAGTCATATATCTCACCGTGCGGCCTTTGCAACTCTTTCCTTCTCTTCTTTCTTGCTGATTGCATAGCTCTTTATGTCATGCTTTGCCACTGCTATAATCTCGGATGCAAGGCACTCCCCTATGCTTCTTTTGCTCTTAAATGCTGCCCTTTGGGCACCTCGAGTTATAAACTTCAGTGCTTGATCAACTCTTCGCTGTGAGGAGGTATCTACGGCTTTCGGGACTGATATCCCACCATATCTTAACCTTATTGTTTCTTCCTTCGGTCCTGCGTTTTCCACTGCCTTTATAAGCAACTGAATTGGATTCTCTTTGGTCTTGCCATGGATTATGTCGAATGCATCCCTCACTATGTTATAGGCTTTATGTTTCTTCCCGGTGTTATGTTCCTTTTGCATCATCTTGACTATCAGTCGTTCTATTATCGATATCTCTGACTTACTTGATATTTTGCCACCAGTATGAACTGATACTGCTTCGATATTCACATACTGTCGTATCCCTGGGTCGTCGATTTTAATATCTGAGACATCCCATTTTTCGAACATCTTTCACCTCATTGGTTTTTCTTTGCGCCCGCGCACCATTTCAGACAGGGATACAGTATTGACCTCTGTGACCTTCCATCTAACACCTGGAATGTCTCCCATGGCACCGCCCATCCGGCCGCCGATGCCCTCGACCGTAACTTCATCGTGCTCGTCGATGAAATTGATCGCACCATCGCCGGGACAAAAAGCAGTTATCTGTCGCCCATTTTTGATTAATTGAATCCTTACACATTTTCGAATGGCGGAGTTTGGCTGTTTAGCCTCCACGCCAACCTTTTCAAGCACTATGCCTCTCGCCTGGGGCGCCCCCTTTAACGGATCTGCTTTTCTGTTTAGGTCAAGTGCCTGCCGTTTGTAATATATGTCGCTCCATCGATATTTTTTGCGTTCGTTTTTTTGTTTACGCGCCGCATACATTCCTTTGCCCATATATATCCTCCCTTTTATAATGCGTCCACTCACTGAATCACTATATTAACTATATCATGATGTCTTTTTGCCAATATTCTTGCCTTTTGTATATTCCTGCCATTTCATCCTATCACGATTCCTTTGTCATTGGGCAGTGTTTTTTTACCCTATTTATATTGCTCCCCTTTTTACCGATGGCAATCCCCATCTCACCCTTTTTGATGACAAAAATCACCCGATTATTATCTTCATAATAGTGCGGTATAGCGCGTGAGTTTGACTTCGCTCATTTAAACACTCTCATGATATCCGACTCGCCAGGGTTTATTATTGCCAGGGTGGATATTATGTATGGCTTGCCACAGGCGAGCCCGAGGTCCACACCATTTCCAGCATAATTAAGGACTGGAACCTCGCTCTCTTCTATTTTCGTCCTAACTTCGCGTGGAGAGTTAGAGGCGAGAATTATCAACTGCACTTTTGAATCTTTAGCGGCGTCGATTGTCCTGTTTGCGCCTATGACGACCTCTCCGGTCTTTATAACACTTCGCAATGCTCTGTTGATATCGATTTTCATCTCTTCTCTTCTACTTTTTAGCTTTATAAGTCAGCGTAATGTCGCCCGTCCCCAATCGTATGGGCTGCCCAACGATGACGTTTTCGGTCACTCCGGTCAGTTCGTCGACATCTCCTCTCACAGCTGCATCTAATAGGTGGTTTACCGTCATCTCAAAAGCGGCCCGGGATAATACACTCGCCTTCTCTCCCGCTATCCCATGGCGTCCGATCTGTTTGACTTCGCCGTCCACAGTCATCATATCAGCCACGAGCATGATGTGTCGTACATCCACTTCCAGGCCCTGTTCACGCAAAGTATCCATCGCCTCCGATATAATGGCGTTGCGCGCAGCCTCTATTCCCAATACCTCTTCAATTTCGTTGATGTTATTCGTTTTAGTCCTGGTGGCGTCTACGCCATCAAATTGAAGTATTTTCTTCAATGCAGTACCTTCAGTGTATAGTACATATTCGTCGTTTTCTTTCCTGACCACGACGCGGCGGATATCCTCTATGCCTTTAAATGTAATGCTTTTAATCTTTTCCACTAATTGTAACAGCTCTCGATATGAGACATTCTTTGGGCGTATCAAAAGTTTTCGATTGTTTTGGTGCACTTCTATTTTGGCCATATCCCTGATCTTCTGGGCGACATCGTCGACGGCAATCTTTCGCTGGTTTAATATTTTCTCGTTTAGATCGCATACTATTTGCATTTCTGTCAGGTTAATCGTAAGGTCGCCTAAATGGAGTATGGTGGCTTTCTGTATCTCCCATGCGAGCGCTTGAACCTTATCTCTATCGGCGTATCCTGGCTCAAGTTTGATCGTCATAATGGGGGTGCTCGGATTTTTTCTCGCATCCACTATCTCAATGAGGCGCGGCAGGCCCAGTGTGACATTGATCTCAGCGACACCTGCGTAGTGAAATGTCCTCATAGTCATCTGAGTACCAGGTTCACCTATCGATTGTGCTGCAATAACACCAACCGCTTCACATGGCTCGACTTTGGCACGCTCGTATGCATCTATAATGGTATTTACAATATCGTCTAATTGACTTTCGGTTATCTCTATTTTATGCAGGTCGCATCGAAGCTCTTCTATTATGCTTGCTGGAAGGGCAAGACCGTTAAGTTTGGAGTCGATCGTTTTTGGCGTTGCTACCTTCTTTGTTGCCTCTAAGAGTCTCACCACTTTATTAGCGGCAGCTTTTGAGATGTTAGTTTTTACAAGAGTATCTTTCTTAGCTAAGCTAAACCACCTCCTTCCCTGTGATGTTTTCAATAATCTTGCGCACGTTTACGGATTTGCCGTAGTCGCTTTTTGCCGGGTCTACTCCATCTTCTCCATATTCAAACTGTATGATCTGTCCCGTGGTGTCCCTGACAGTTCCATCGTATTTGACATCTAAGTCCTGCAGAGCATTAATCAACCGCCGCTGCAGGTAACCAGATTGAGATGTTCTAACCGCGGTATCCACCAACCCTTCTCTACCTCCAATTGCGTGGAAGAAAAATTCGGTTGGGCTTAGCCCCTTCTTATAACTGGACGTTACGAAACCACGGGCGTCCGCTTTCAAGTCTCCTCTCTCAAAATGGGGGAGTGTCCTTCCCTCATATCCTCTTGTGATTCTTTCACCCCTAACAGATTGTTGGCCGACACATGCTGCCATTTGGGTCAGGTTGAGCATAGAGCCACGAGATCCTGAAATCGCCATTATTACTGCAGAGTTGTTATGGCCGAGGTGTTTGCCTGCGATACTGCCGGAAAGGTCTCTTGCTTTGCCCAGCTCCTGCATTATTTTCATCTCTATAGTTTCATCGACTGTTCTGCCAGGCAGTGGCTCGAGCTCTTCCGCCTTATATGCTTCGATCAGGCGATCAACTCGCCCCTTTACATCCACCATAACACTGGAAATCTGATTTTGTGTCTCACGCGGGATATCTCCATCGTCAATTCCAAAGCTAAAACCGAAGTGCATGATGGCCCTAATGGCTAACTGTGTCGCATTCTCTAAAAATTTCCGCCCCTCGGTTACGCCATAGCTCTTGCAAATTCTATCAAGAATCTTCCCCTTAAAAGCACCTATGCCATTTTCGTCGATGGTTCCACATAATAATTCTCCATTGCGAATCTTCACATAGGCGTCTTTTTCGCACTTCTCCTTTTTACACGCCTCGCAATTCTCGCACATTTTTGCTTCATAGGTGACATCTAATCCCTCCGGGAGTACACAGGAGAATATCTGCTTGCCTGTCCAATATGGTTGCTCATTTATAGTTTCGACAGGCATCGTCAAATCCTTGGTGTCCGATTTTCTTAACATATTCAGGGCGGTGCTCTTATCGAAGAGCTTTCGTCCCCTGGTTAATATGAATGTACCGGATATGTGGTCATGAATACCGCCGATGATGGGTCCGCCAAATCTCGGAGAAAGCATGTTCTCCTCTACTTTCATCAATGTCCTTGCATCTGCTCGCGCTTCCTCAGTCTGTGGCACATGTAGGTTCATCTCATCTCCATCAAAGTCTGCATTGTATGGCGGACATACAGAGGGGTGTATCCTAAATGTCTTATCCGGCATTATCTTGACATTGTGCGCCATTATGCTCATCCGATGTAGCGACGGTTGTCTGTTAAACAAAACGATATCGCCTTCCATTAACTGCCGGTCTATGCTCCATCCCGGTTCGAGCATCTCTGCCAGTTCTTCGCAGTTGTGTTCAGTTATCTTAACACGGCGGCCGTCACCCCTCTTTACATAATTGGCGCCAGGATGGTTGTCAGGACCTCTGCGCACGTATTCTTTGCATTTTTTTATATTTTGCGGAGTTACATTCATCGTGATCGTCATTTCTTGAGCAATTTTCAATGGAACTCCCACTTCATCGATGTTAAGATTTGGATCTGGCGATATCACAGTCCTTGCAGAGAAGTTCACTCTTTTTCCGGAGAGACTACCTCTGAATCGTCCCTCTTTTCCCCTCAGTCTTTGAGATAGTGTCTTCAGGGGACGCCCACTTCGATGGCGTGCAGGCGGGACACCGGAAACTTCGTTATCCATGAAGGTCGTCACATGATATTGGAGCAGTTCCCACAGGTCTTCAATGATCAGTTGTGGCGCCCCTGCTCCCGTATTCTCCTGAAATCGCTGGTTTATCCGTATGATGTCAACTAATTTATGTGTTAAATCGTCTTCAGATCGTTGTCCGCTTTCCAGGGTTATGGATGGGCGCGTATTTACTGGAGGTACCGGCAATACTGTCAAAATCATCCACTCTGGTCTAGCATTGCGCGGGTCCATTCCAAATATTTCGACATCCTCATCTGGGATGCGCTCAAATCGATCACGTATATCTGCCGGCATTAGTTTATGTCCCTCTTCGATATACATACTCGGTTTTTCAAATGCGATTTCCTTTTGCCGCTCCTCACAATACGGACACACACGAATCTTGGTGGCGTTTTTGAATACCTCCTTCACCACGTCATCCGTTAACTGCCCCAGCTTGTTCAAAGATTTTATCTGGTCAAGGTATTCCTTCTTTGTCATTTCATCAAACAGCAGATGGCCACATTTGCGGCACGTTGCTCGCAAGATTTTTAAAATCCATTTTGCAAATCCAACGTGAATCACAGGGGCGACGAGTTCGATATGGCCGAAGTGACCTGGACACTCTCCTATTCGTCCTCCACACGTCTTACATCGCAATCCAGGGTTAATCACTCCAAGACGCGGATCCATCAGCCCCATATCAATGGGAAATCCATCATCATCGTACGTATCTGCAGTGATAATCTTGGTGGCACTCATCCTTCGGATTTCTTTGGGCGAAAGGAGCCCAAACTTGATTCGTTGTATTCTCTTAACACTCGCCATTTTTCACCTCTTTTAAACAGCATCCCCTAATTCCATTCTTGGAGCAATTCCAAGGGATTTCATCTCGTCGAGCAACAATTTGAATGCATAACTCATCTCTACAGAGCACACATCGGTGTCCACTCCACAACTTGCACAGTACGCCACATTTCGGCGCTTGTCATATGTCGCCACCATTCCACAGTGGTTGCACACAAGCTCAATCACTCTGTCCGATTCATCGAGTAATCGCTCCTTAAGGGCCATCGCAGCCCCGTGGCCGATCATGACATCTCTCTCCATTTCTCCGAATCTAAGTCCTCCCTCTCTGGCTCGCCCCTCAGTAGGTTGTCTGGTAAGAACCTGTATAGGCCCTCTTGATCTGGCATGCAGCTTACCTGAGACCATGTGATGTAATTTCTGATATTGTATAACGCCGATGAATATGTCCGCTTGAATTTGTTCCCCGGTGGTGCCATCGTACATGACTTCCTTTCCAGTATGAGTGAAACTAAATTTCTTGAGCGCTGCACGCAATTCATCCTCTGATTCCCCTAAGAAGGCGGTTGCATCGATGCGTTTACCCTCTAGAGACCCGACCTTCCCCCCAAGCATCTCGAGAACATGACCGATGGTCATCCTGGAGGGTATAGCATGGGGATTGACGATCAGATCCGGTACGATTCCGTGTTCGGTAAACGGCATGTCTTCATGCGGTACGATAAGTCCAATAACGCCTTTTTGTCCATGTCGTGAGGCAAATTTGTCTCCCAATTCTGGAATTCGCTGGTCCCTGATGCGGACCTTTGCCAGCTTAGCGCCATTTTCAGATTCTGTCAGAATAACGGTATCCACGCACCCTCTCTCGTTTGGGCGTACTGTTATGGATGCCTCTCTTCGTTTTTGTGGCGTCAGCCCTCCAAGGTCCGTCACCTCCTCTAGGAACCTGGGGGGGCTTGTCTTCCCTATCAAAGCGTCTTTTGGCTCTACGATAGTTTCTGGATTTACGAGTCCGTCTTCATCCAGGTTGGCATAGACTTCACTGCCTCTGGCACCCCTTATCTCTGCATCTGGCACCTCAAATTTATCTTCCTGGCCACCAGGATAACGCCGCTCCTCGCATTCATATGTTCTAAAGAAGTGACTTCTTCCGATTCCTCTCTCTATAGAGCCTTTATTGATGACGAGTGCATCCTCGATGTTATATCCTTCATACGAAAGTACGGCGACGACGAAGTTCTGACCACCGGGCCGCTCGTCAAAACCGATGGTATCTGCTGTTTGAGTTTTTACTATCGCTAACTGTGGATAATGCAACATATGCGCTCTTGTATCCGGTCGGAGCTTCATATTTGCGGCTGACATTCCAAGTGTTTGCTTTACCATTCCTGCACCCATGGTATTACGCGGGGATGCATTATGCTCAGGATATGGTATCAATCCAGTACAGATGCCCAATATCAGCGAAGGGTCTATCTCGAGGTGCGTATGTTTCTCTGTGAGGTCCTCTTCATTTATTGCGATAAGCGTATTTTCCTCCTCGTCTGCATCCAGATATTCTATCAAACCCTTATTGACAAGATCTTCAAATGTCAGATTCCCATCTTTCAGTTGGCGGATGGAGTCATCTGTCAATAATGGTTTGCCATTTTCCACGATAATAAGCGGACGTCTTGCCCGTCCCCGATCTATATTTATTATCACTTCATGGGTTTTCTGGTGATACGTAACGTTTAGCTGTTTTGAAATGGTACCATCTCGTCTTTTCGTTCTTATATCTTTTATCAGCTTAATCGGGTCATCATGAGTTCCGACAAGTGCCCCACCTATAAACACCTTGATATTCTGTCCGCTCATCTGGTTTTCATCGGCATTTCTTGTCAGTGGCAGTACTCCGAGCTCGTATAGATATGTCTGTAATTCATCTGTGTCATCCATGCCAGCCGATAATTCTACCATCTGGGCGAAGTTCTTGACCAAACCACAATTAGGGCCTTCTGGAGTTTCGGAAGGACATATCCTGCCCCACTGCGTTGGATGCAGGTCCCTCGCCCCAAAATGGGGTTGTGCCCGGGACAGTGGTGATACAACTCTCCGCAGGTGTGATATCATCGCCGTGTGGTCGATCCGATCGAGAAGCTGCGAGACTCCTGTTCGCCCGCCAACCCAATTACCAGTGGCAAGCGGATGTATTAGTCTTTCTGAGAGGACGTCTGCCCTGACCACCGTTTGAATATTTAACTCCCGATTCCTCATGCTCGCTCGCTCTAACTGGTACTTGATGTCCCTGGTTAATCGATTAAATGAAACCCTGAACAGGTCCTCCAACAAATCACCAGCAAGTTTGAGTCGTTTGTTGGAGTAGTGATCCTTGTCATCTTCAGCCCTGCGTTTTAAGGTCAGCTCAAAACACGCCTCTGCCATTCGTCCGAGGAAATGTGCCTTTGCAAGTCTGTCTTTTTCTTCATTGCCTATATGTGGAAGCAGATATCTATCGATCACATAGTTCGCTCGCTTTTTCTGGTACTCCTTTGCCTGACCTGGTGCCACCCGTTTGCCGAGCATTTCCATAATGTCTTCGGTGTTGTTTGCTTCTGCCTCTTCCAGATTCTCCAGCACAAATTTTGTTATTTCTGGGTCATTTGACACGGCGTTCACAATCTCTTGGTCAGTCTCTAAACCAAGCGCCCTCATCATCATGATGAAGTTAAATCGTCCTGATATTGACGGAAATGATATTTCAAGTATGGAGTTGCGTCCCCTTTCTACGATGACCAGCGTTCTATATCCTCTTCGTTGGGAGAACACTTTGGCCACTTCGATCTTGTCACCATGCCTATCATTATATTCCACGAGAATCTTATTTGGTGCAAGGTCTTCCAGACTTATTATGACTCGTTCAGTACCATGGACGATAAAATAGCCACCAGGGTCTAACGGGTCTTCTCCTTCCCTGACCATTTCTTCGGACGTGAGCCCCTCCAAATTACATTTGTTTGACCGTAACATTATGGGGAGAGAACCGATCTCTTCTTCGACTTCATCGTACGCCTCACACTCTCCGGTCTCATAGTAGTCCTTGATGATGGACATTTTGAGATAAATTGGCGCAGAATATGTAATATTTCTAAGTCTTGCCTCGATGGGATACAACAATTTACGCGAACCGTCCGCCTCCTGGACTATGGGGTGCGTGACTCGAATTTTGCCGAGTTTAATATATACTTTGTATCTGCCTCGTGAGTCTTCTTTCTCGATATCGGTTTCTATTACTCCCTGTTCATCGATGATCTTCTGCAGACCTTTGTCAACGAAGCTATTGAATGAGTTAATATGGTGTTGGACTATTTTCTCTCTTGTGAAATACGCCTTCGATAAAATTCTTCGGTCTAACACGTTAGCTCCTCTGTTTAATCGATCACCAATCGGTATACTATTGCCTTGCCAGCGGTGTGACTGTTCCTTATAATTTTTATAACATCACCCGCACTTGCACCTATCTCTTTAATAACTGGGTCTGAGATTTTTATTTTCGGCAGCTCCCCAACAGATATATGATGTTTTGCTAAGAGTGACTTTACGTCTCTTTCTGACAACACTATATGTTCTGGAACTAACTCGTGGTCAATTACGCTGATTTTTTTCATATCACAACGCCTCATAATCCATCAGGGAGAGTTGTATTTTCGGTCGAAGATATCCTTCAGTTTCTTTGATATCTAAACGGGCTCGAAGGGATTTGAACCCCTGGCCACCTGGTTTCTTTCTGTCGCAGATGGAACATCTGGCAGAGTTTCATTTCCCCCAGAAATGAAACAGTTGTAATCTCTACGAGATTTCAACATGTCTTTCCTATATTCTCCAAGATTTAACCCGCCTCATCTGATGTAGATAAAAGCCAGGCGCTCTGCCTAACTGAGCTACGAGCCCTAATATAGAACTTGCGTTCAAATATTGATGTGTGTAATTCCAACATAGACGCCAGGTTTGCCATTTTAGGAGACAGACACTCACCATTACCATTATTGACCATTATTATAGAAACCAATTGACCGCTTCGATTATGCAATGCATTTATCTCATTTAAGCCTTTCTCTCATCTAATATATCATACTTAAAACTTGTGGTTTTACAACATCGTAATTATCTGACATCCATCACTTTCTATTATTACCGTGTGCTCTGCCTGTGAAATCAAGCCACCCGCATCTTCTTTGAGCACTGGATATGGGCATACCACCCCCATTGCTTCCAGTTGTTTTAGTACAAAGTTCAGACGCGTCTGTGGCAACCATCGTTTTGTGAATGGAAGTGTTTTGTACTCCTTTATATCCTCTAACAATTTTCTGGCAGCGGGCAATCGCACAGATTTCAGTTTTTCCAGGCGATATATTTCTGTAATCCCTCCTTCAGATACATGTCCGGCACCATTTGTCGCAAATGGTTCGATTGCGATCACATCTCCCTCTCGGAGGATGATGCCGTGCTCGACCCGTCTATTTGGAATTGACGGAGGCGCGTGCTGCACATATCTATCAAGTCCATGGCCGGCAAGATTCGCCACCGGCTTGTATCCAAATTCGTTTATGCTCTCTTCAATCACAGCGCCTATATCTGCAGTACTGACGCCTGCGCGAATCAGTTGAATTGCATTTTTCAGTGCGACCTCAGATGCCTCTACCAGCTCTGGATTATCGCCCAGATCAACCGTCACCGCAGTATCAGCGATGTAGCCCTCTACATGTACGCCGATGTCGAGCTTGACCATGTCCTCTCCGAACAAGGATTTGTCATTGGATGATGGAGTCGCATGCGCTGCTTCGTCATTTCGTGATATGTTGCATGGAAATGCAGGCTGCCCGCCCTGTTCCCTGATAGAATTCTCCACGAATTCTGCCACCTCCAGCAGGGATGCACCGACCTTTACCCTATTTACTGCCGCACTTCTCACTTCTGCTAGGATTTTGCCTGCTCGCCTATATTTGTCCAAAATTTCGTTATCCATCATATCACCAGTTGTTTTGGAAATTTCGTGAGATTCTGATGGCTCTTGGCGGTGACGACGACCATGTCTTCTATCCTGACTCCGCCGAACTTGGGGTCGTATAGTCCTGGTTCAACTGTGATTACGTTGCCTGCCTTCAGTTCAGAGCCGCCCTCACTCAAAGAGGGATTTTCATGAATATCCAGGCCAATCCCGTGGCCAGTAGAATGAATGAATCCTGTTTTTGCATTGGTTCTGTCTGTGCCATAGCCTCGTTCCTCAAACAAATCGCATACAGCATTGTGAACATCTTCTCCAGTTACGCCAGCCCTGATCGTGTTAAACGCAACTTCCTGTGCATCCAAAACGGTTTGATACATCTCTCTTATCTCTGGAACGGGGACCCCCCTCAAGAATGTACGCGACATGTCCGCATAATAGCGTTCTTTTTTATGATATGGAAAAATATCGATAAGAATTGGCGCATCTTGCAATAACGCTCCCGAGCCAACACAGTGAGGATTGCTGCTTTGCTCACCGCATGATACGATAGGGTCTTCCATCCTGCATTGGTTGGTGACTAGTTCATGTTCGATAATGGTTTTCACCTGCTCAGAGGTGATATTCAATTTATCAGATGTCATATCTGCGCCCTTAATAGCATTCAAGGCAGCGCGCATCGCCTTTTCACACGCGCGCTGCGTGCGCACGATGCACTCAATTTCCATTCCACACTTGACTTCTCTGCCCCTGTCGAGCTCCTCGGCCAGATGTATGTCAACTCCTTTCTTTTTCAGCTCTTCGGCAACATAAAATGAAAAATCGTTCGGCACATTTATGCTCGAAATACCTTCTTCATGCAGGATTTTGTACAGCAGTTCGCAACGCGCCTTTTTTGGACCATACTTTTTGACCATTTTCTTAAACTCATAATCAGCAGTGGACCTTATGTCCAGGATTTTCGACTCTTTTTTGGCCCGTTCCACTTCCATCTGGGAGAGTACAATAAACTCCTTTTTATCTCCCTTTATATAGACTATGGAACTTGATGTCAGAAACTTTGTAAAATAATATATATGAGCGTTATGAATGCTGTTTCCGGTGAGCAACAGTGCATCTGTTTTCTCCATGGCCATCATTCAGGCTTAATGTACCTTTTGTCTTATGAAAGTAGTGCTGTTAACTGTTGAAATTCCAAAGGAATTACAACTGTCTCAGATCTTCGATCTCCAAGAACGCATTTACGTTTGTCTTGAAATCCTTAAGTTAACACTGCCCATGCCTGATACGATAAACTATTATTACCTAACAGGATGATAGCATATAAAATCGACTTATCTTCTTTATTTTTTAATTTAATCTCTCTCACTCAAACCTATCTCCTGATTTTCTGTCTCAAAAGTCCAGCTAAGATGGGGATTATAATCAGCATAATATAACCAATCACATAGTCTCCAACATAGTTTAGGAGGGTGCCACCTAGATCAAACCAACGAATAAGATACATTACACCTGCGAATGCAAACAAGACAACAAAACCAAATAGAAATTCGAGAAGCGTATATTCTGATTTTATGTAGTAAAATCGTAACAAGTACCCAACAAAGAGTCCGCATGAAAGAGCTACGGAAAACCACGCTTCAAAATAGAATAATATAAGAAGTAGCAATCCATAAAAGATTAACCATGTGCGACACCACTCTTGTTTGCTCAGTAATTCTATATATTTCAATGTTACAACCTTTCCCCCATAAATAAAGAAAAAAGGACCATCGGTTACTATGGTCCAAATCTTTCAACGAGATTGAGCATTGTTGCTGGACACCAAGGATGCCCGCAAAACAGATCTCCAAAAGGTCCATCTGGGCTTCGTAGAATGCAGATCGGTACTATACATCTACCAAAAACCCACCTGATAAACATCTTCTTAGAACTGGGAGCGGATTGCCTCCCGTCAGTATATTTCAAAAGTTTCTATTACATAATCCTCTGCATCCTCTAGATTTCCCTCTCTCATGGCTTCGTTGTAACTTGCTATAACATCTTTGAGATCATCAATCAGTTCATCGACTTTTTCGGCATCGTAAATATACGATGTTTTTTGACTATTCTGTGCTGCTACTACAGGCACCGCCAGCGTTCCCAGCATCAATATCGTCGCAAATATTGCGAAGATTCTTATTCTATTCAATA
>JAJOKI010000042.1 GCA_021129915.1 Methanocellales archaeon
ATAATGCCAAAAACCAAGGACGAATTGCGATCGATATATGCAAAGGAGCGATATACGCTTGATGCTGAAGAGCTGGATATGATGCTGAACTTGGTCAGCAAGCATGCATAGATGTTTAGTCGGATGTGTAAAAGCATATTGTTGATGGAGGTTTGCATCGATGGCCCCGGACGAAGAGAAAGAGGAATATGTACTGGTTTTAGATTATTTACCATACGGCCATCCAGACGATCCACGGCCAGTATACCAAAAGAAACCAATAGTTCATAGTATAGGTGAGGACCATTTTGTGCTGTTGGAATTGATTCCCAAAGAAGGCGTGGTGCTGCAGACTCAAGAGCGAGTTTATGTTGGCGAGGGTGACAGGAAAGAAATAGACCATGTCAAGAGGAGGCTTAAATATGATGAACTCACGCATGGCGCGAGAATTGAGCTCCCTTATGTCCTTGAAAAGATGGTGATTGATGATGGGGGGCGGTTTGTCGATTTTTTTAACGAAGCCCAACCCCTGACGACCCGATTACATCAATTGGAGTTGCTCACCGGTATCGGTAAAAAGTTGATGTGGACACTCCTCGACGAGCGGGAGAAGGGCAGATTTACGAGCTTTAAAGACCTCAGAGAAAGGGTTAAGGGTTTGTACCATCCAGAAAAGCTTATCGTTCACAGGATAGTGGAAGAGCTACGGGATGAGCATATAAAATATCGGATCTTTGTGAGATAGATGCTTGATCAACATTTTTTGATAGACCCGCGAGTCATCGGGCGCATCATCGATTATGCAGATATCGACGATGACGTAGTGCTTGAAATCGGCGCTGGTACTGGCAATCTAACAAAAGCGCTTGCGGCAAAAGCGGCTAAGGTGGTTGCCATCGAATCAAGTGGCTGTTTGGCAAAAGATATAAGTGATCTTAAACTTCCCAATGTAGATATCATCCACGGTGATGCGCTGAAAGTGGGCTTTCCTGAATTTGACAAGGTCGTTTCCAATCTGCCGTATTCTATTTCGTCCAATATTACATTCAAGCTTCTAAGATATGATTTCCAGCTCGGCATCTTAATGTACCAATATGAGTTTGCCAAACGAATGGTTGCAACTCACACTACCAGAGACTACAGCAGGCTTTCGATATGCGTTCAGTATTTCGCAGATGTAGAGATACTGGAGAACGTGCCTAAAACCGCATTCCGCCCACAGCCGGAAGTAAAATCCGCCATAGTGAAGATTGTTCCACGACCGCCCACGTTGAACGTGTTGAATAAAGAATTCTTCTTCGATTTCGTGGCGGCAGTATTTACGCAACGAAGAAAACAGATGAAGAACGCGATCATCAATATGTTCCAGATAAAATCCAGAACCATCCACGGATCGCACTGTGATGCCAGGAAAATCGTCAATATGTTGCCCAGAAATATGATGTGCAAGCGACCAGGAGAGCTATCTCCTGAAGAACTCGCAATCCTGTCCAATATGATTTATGAGGCGATATCGTAATGAGGGTGAAGATATCGCTGCCTGACGTATATGAGCCCGCCGAGGACTCGTTTTTGATGGTACGGGCGGCGATTGCCGAAGTACGAAAGTCAGATTACGTTCTGGAAATCGGAACGGGTTCGGGCATCGTTTCCATGTGCCTGATGGACCGTGCAAAAGTGGTTGCCACTGACATCAATCCGCATGCTGTAAAATCCGCAAGGTTAAATGGTGTGGAGGTCATCAGAACAGATATGTTCGGCGGAATTGGTGGAAAGTTCGACCTGATAATTTTCAACCCACCATATCTCCCTGCTTCTGAAGACGAAAAGGCCGATGGCTGGATTGGGTGCGCAGTCATCAATATCTAAAAGAGGGTGGCAGAATCCTATTATTGATATCTTCGCTGACAGGTATCAAGCAGGTCGGGGAAAAGATGGAGTCACTTGGTTTTACGGTAGATGAGGTCTTGAGCGAAAAGCACTTCTTTGAAAGATTGGTGGTCCTTCGCGGCAAGAGAATATCTCCATGATGGAAAGATGTATAATGGTAGTTCTACTCCATATATATTACCGGAAGAATGAATATGGAATGGGAATATTATGGCCGTAATAACAAAAACCATCCACCTTCAGAGTAATGGCAATGTCGACATCATCGACATCACGGATGAAATCGGCAAAGCGCTGCGCGAAACCGACCTAAAAGACGGCATCGTCACCGTTTTTGTATCCGGGTCGACGGGCGCCATAACAACGATAGAGTATGAGCCTGGTCTTGTCGAGGATTTGGCCAATGCACTGGAACGAATAGCACCGCAAGGGATAGAGTACCGGCACAATATCAAATGGGGCGATGGAAATGGGCATTCCCATGTGCGCGCCTCGCTGCTGGGTCCAAGCGCGACGATACCGTTCTCGAATGCGAAACTGCTGCTGGGTACATGGCAGCAGGTCGTTTTCATCGATCTGGATAATCGGCCGCGATCACGCAGGTTGATACTCCAAATTATTGGAGAGTGACCACGGGAAAATTCTATCGCTTTAGTGGTTTGGCCATATATGTGCCATCACGCTTATATCCAAATTTTCGATAATACTCACGTACGCCCACTCCACTTAGAATAGCGATCTTGTTAAACCCGTTTTTCTCTGCGATGCATTCTGCTTCACTCAGCAGCTCTTCTCCATACCCTCTGTGCTGCCATTCGTCCTTCGCCCTCGAACCTATTGGGACCATCGGACCATAGACATGTAATTCTCTTACAAGTGCGGCATTGCTCAACTCAGGTCTGTGGGAGTCGTGCGGGAACCTGAGTCGCAGGAATCCGATTAGGATATCGTTCTTTACATCTTCAAACGATATGAAATGTTCAACACCATTGCACGCATTGTATTTCATGGTCTTCAGTTCAATATGTTCTGGCCGGGGGGCAATACCCTTCAAAATAGCATGCCCCACTTCCCGACACCTGATGCACTGGCATTTTTTATTCGATTCGTCGAGTTTGTTTTCGGCCAGTTGACGGATATTGCTTCTGGTCACACCCGCCGCAATCAAATGTATGGGAATCTCCCGCTGAATTCGCTGCAATCTGGTCCATTTAGGGAGCAGCATCTTTATTTGGCATATCAGTTCAATGGCATCTTCGTTCGTCAGCGGGTCGTATTCTCCGCTTTGCCACATTTCATACAACTGCGTCCCCTCTATCACCAGCGTTGGATATATTTTCAGATAATCCGGGCAGAATTTTGGGTCGGCGAATATGCGCCTGAACATATTGAGGTCCATGTCAAAATCTGAACCCGGCAGCCCGGGCATCATGTGAAATCCGACCTTGAACCCGCTGTCTCTGAGAATGGTGTTGGCATCGATGACGTCCTTAACGGCGTGCCCCCTCTGCATTCGCTTCAACACAAAATCATATGTGCTCTGAACGCCCAGCTCGACCTTGGTCCCACCCATCTTCAGCATCTGGTCAACATGCTCTTTTCTTGACCAATCCGGACGCGTCTCAAATGTGATTCCTATGTTTCTGACCTTTGCTGTTTCATTAATCACCTGTGCACATTCAAGCGACAAAGTTGCGCACCGCTTAGAGTCAAAACAGTTCATCGCCTCTATGCAGCGTCGAACGAACCATTCCTGGTAGCACAGGGAACGGGATGTAAATGTGCCGCCCATGACTATCAATTCCGCTTTGTCGATGGGATGCCCCATCTGTTTCAGCTGCTCAAGTCGGGTTGTCACCTGGCGGCAGGGATCAAAATCCTGCTGAGCTGCGCGCAATGCTGCAGGTTCATAGCCGGTATAACTTTGCGGCGATTGAAATTGGGATTCAGGACCTCCTGGACAGGGGACACATAAACCATGTGGACATTTGTGAGGAGACGTCATCACCGCTATTACTGCGACTCCAGAAATAGTTCGAACGGGTTTTAACTGGACCGTTCTCTTGATGATGTCCTGTTCACTCTCGGTGGCAATCGATTTCTTGACGGCATTTAATTCGTCAGGGGTGCGAACTTCTCCTTTTAAGACCATCTTCACCAACCCAGCCTTGGTGGCGATTCCGGCATCTCATCTGGATATCCAACCGCTATCAATGCAATTGGTCGCACGTGCGCCGGTATGTTCATCACCGATGCGGTCGCATCTTGAATGGCATAAAGACCAGCCCTCACTCCATAACGCCGTTCTGAGCGTGGCATGTTGGCACATACGACGATCATAACAGGCACTTCTGCAACTTGACGTTGACTGTATGTGGCTTCCGACAATCCTCTGCGCCAATCTTCATTTGCCACGATGATGAACTCCCGTGCCTGTAGATTTTTCACTTAGTCCATATTCTAAATATCATTCTTATAACTTAGCCATAAATCTTTAAGGATTAAAGTGCATATCGTGGCAGGGTTATATATGAGAGTGACAATGGATCTGGAATTAAAAGACATACCTGGTCAACTGGTACTGGCGCTTCGACCCATCTCGGAATTAGGGGGCAATATAGTTTCTGTGACTCATCACAGGGAGAAAAAAACACCGAGAGGTTTGATTCCAGTACAAATTGCCTTTGAGATAGATGAGGCGAGGGTCGATACTCTGGTCAGCAGGTTGAAAGATGACGGGGTCGTGATTGCACAGATTGGCAGGGATCGATTACGCGAACGGGCGGTCGTGATACTTGTTGGACATATCGTTCATTCCGATATCCGTGATACCATAGACCAAATCGATGGTACCGGGTATGCAGAGGTCAATGACCTGGCGATGGCAATGCCCGGTATAGAACAGTATTCATCTGCACGATTGATAATAAGTGCCATAGGAAAAAAAGAACTGTCGAATGCGATGGAGTTATTGAGGAACATCGCGCATGAAAAGGGTCTTTTATTGATTGAACGAGTCAAAACAGAGGTTTCGTAATGTTGAAAAAGGTGCGCATTTTAATAGTCGGATTTGGTGTAATAGGCAGAGGAGTTGCAAGGAGCATTTCTGAGAAAAGGGAATTCATAAATGGCAAATACGGAATTGACTTTGAGTTAGTGGGAATCGGTGAACGGGAGGGGAGCATCGTGTGTGAGAAGGGCATCGATCCGATGGAAGCATGCATGTTAAAATCGCTGAACGAGCATCCTCATTGGAAAGAGGGAGCGAAAGCAATTGATATCATAAAGGGGGTTGATGCTGATATCGTAATAGAGGCGACTCCCACAAACATCGACACCGGCGAACCTGGCATGTCTCATATGATGGCCGCTTTTGAAACAAAAAAGCATGTCGTTACCTCGAATAAAGGACCGTTGACCGTTGCCTATACTCGATTGAAAAAAGCAGCAGAGGAAAATGATATTAAATTCATGTTTGAAGCTTCGGTCGGTGGCGCCATGCCCGTGTTAAACATGGTGAGAGGTACATTGCAGGCAAATGAAATACTCGGAATCGAAGGCATCCTCAATGGCACCTGCAACTACATCCTCACCAGAATGATGACGGAAGGGCTGCCATACGAGCACGTGTTATCCGAGGCGCAGGAATTGGGGATAGCAGAGTCAGATCCCACATATGATGTCGAAGGCATCGATACCGCCTGTAAATTGGTAATTCTCGCGAACTCCATCTTTGATATGGACATCAGCTATAAAGACGTGAGCGTGACAGGAATCACAAATATCACCTCGGAAGCACTGAAACTGGCGTATGATGATGGATATGTTATAAAGCTGGTCGGAGAGATACAAAATAATAATAAACCGGCTGTCGCTCCGCATCTGGTTCCTAAGGATCACCCACTTGCGGTGGGGGGCACATTAAATATAATATCGATACGGACCGACCTGGCAGGAGAGATAACGGTGACTGGCAAGGGCGCAGGCGCAGTTGAAACTTCCAGCTCGATATTAAGCGATTTAATAAGTATTGCAAATGAAATCCCATAAGAAGCGAGAAGGGGAAAAAGATACCAATTGAAAAGCTGAATCTTCTTCTTTTCAGGTCAAATGAGCGATTAGTCTTGATGATAGATTTGCGCTCTATTTATGTGCATTTAAACTGAGACATGTGGGGCATTAAATCGTAAGAATAATGTCATCGTAGTTCTAAGTGTTTATTATCATGAAATTCATTAAATTTGCGGAGATATGTGAGAAACTGGAGAGTGTCACGAGTAATCTTGAGATGACAACCATCGTTTCGAAATTTTTGAAGAACGCAGATAATCTGGATATCGTTACACGTTTTATCGGGGGCTCCATCTTCCCGGCTTGGAGTCCGGAGGAACTCAGTATAGGCCCCAGTTTATTATATGATGCGATAGCCATGGCGACTGGTGCCAAAAAGCGTCAGGTCAAAGCAGGGGTGAGGGAACTGGGAGACGTGGGGCTGGCTTGTGAAAAATTATGTGAAAAAAAGATGCAGCGCCACCTCTTCGCTGACGAGCTGACTGTAAAACATGTTTACAAGAGCTTCGAAGCCATTTCCCGTGCAGGTGGCAAAGGTTCGCAGAAGAAGAAAACCAAGATGTTGGCGGACCTATTTGGCTCAGCACGGCCAAAAGAGGCGCGATATATTGCCAGGTTGGTATTGGAGGAGTTGCGTATAGGGGTTGGAGAGGGCACTGTCAGGGACGCTATTGTACAGGCATTTGACGTATCAAAGGATGAAGTGGAACGTGCGTATATGTTGACCAACGATTTAGGATTGGTCGCCGTAACTGCAAAGAAGGGCGTAAAAGAGCTGAGGCGATTAGACATCAAACCAGGGCGACCAATCAAGATGATGCTGGCGCAAATAGCCAAAGGATTAGAGGGCACAATAAAGGACATGGGAGAAGTCGCTTTAGAATGTAAATATGATGGAGCGCGTGTACAAATTCACAAAACAGATGGCGATATCATACTCTACTCCAGGAGGCTGGAAAACATTACAAAATCCCTTCCGGATATCGTAGATATGCTCAAAGATGGTGTGAGTTTTAAACAGGTGATCCTTGATGGGGAGGTAATTGCGATGGGGGAAGACGGAAAGCCAGTGCCTTTTCAGGATATCTTGAGGAGATTCCGAAGAAAACACGAGGTCAAACGAATTGCCAGGGATATCCCCCTCCGTCTGTCTTTGTTCGACATTCTGTTTCTGGATGGGAAGAGTCTGATACATACTCCATTGGTTGAACGGCGCCGCATTCTTGAGAAGAGCTTGAATAAGAATCATGCACAGATGATCGAGGTGGCACCCCAGACGATAACCAGCGATATTAGCGTCGCAGAGCGCATTTATAAAGGCGCGATATCTGCTGGTCACGAAGGAATAATGGCCAAAAATCCAAAATCGATGTACACCCCGGGCAAAAGGGGTAAAAATTGGTTGAAAGTCAAACCAGTGGCGGAAACACTCGACCTTGTAGTCGTTGGAGGCATGTGGGGCGAGGGCAGGCGCGCGAACCTCATCGGTTCGTATTCATTGGCCTGTAGGAATCCGACAACGGATGAATTCCTCGATATCGGGAAGGTCGGGACTGGAATGACAGATGAACAGTTGGTGGAACTGACCGAATTGTTTAAAGACCTAGTCCTCTCTGATATGGAGATGGATATACAGATAAAACCCGAAATCGTATTCGAGATAGGCTATGAGGAGATTCAAAAGAGTTCAAATTACGAATCTGGTTTTGCCCTTCGCTTCCCCAGGTTGACGAGGGTTAGAGAGGACAAATCAGTGAAAGATGCCGATACCATTGAGCGAGTGCAGGAACTATATAAAAAACAAAAAGGGCGGACCTAAAGATTTGTAAAAATCATTCAGAATGAATGATTGATATTATGTACTTAACACTCATTCTCTTTGAGAATGAGTTAGAGAAATTTTTATATTTCTCGTTTCCGACCTCTTCATATATGTCGAGAGTCCTGCTCCCATCAATGCCATGGTTATGGCACAGATGATGTAGATGACAAGATGTAGGAGTCCCTCGGCCAGAACTCCATATTCCTTGAACTCCAGTATATACCCCGATCCTGCCCAGAGGAGCAGACCTGCCGATGATATAAAGAACGGCAAAACCAGATAGTGTTGTGTCTGCTCTTTACTAAGATATGCATCGATTATTTTTCCGGTTACAGCAAGCAATCCACCGGCTACAATCCACCAGACCGATGCGTTGATGAATGTTATAAATATCAATATGCCTCGCGGTTCAAGTTCCCAGCACTTGGCCAATCCCTGGATAATGCCTATAAAACCTAAAATTACTGCAGAAATATACGTCACGAATGACATTTTTCCGCCATAGAATGATATCTTCAAATTTTCGGTGAAGTCATCCAGGATGTCATCCAGTCCAAACCCCCTAATGAGCATATAAATGCCCACAAAGGCCGTGATGGCAATGACAGCACCTTGTGGATAACCCGCAAACAGCGAAATCGCATAGATAATAAATGTCAGCCCAATCGGTATGAAAAATGTCTTGGATATTTTGGGATCCTCGAACAATTGCTTGATAATATAATATGTGCTCTCCAGATTTTGGCTCTGCTTGACCACAATCCGTTTCACTGCGTCGACCTTGATGCGCGACTCGATGATGGGTAAAACAGATTCGTCCTCGGCTCCATCGGACACTACGATTGCTTTTTTTGGATTGACCCTTTCCAGAACCACGTCAAGTTGGTCTGCTATGATTAAATCTGATTGAATACCGACATTTTGGCTGCCGCAAATCGTTACAATCTCGGCGTCCTGTCCCTGTGATTTGTGCTCATCGTAAATCTGTATTCCGCCGAATATAGTATTGATATCCGAGTCCTCCGGGTCTGAAAGTGCTAACTGCATCGCAGCATCCAGATTACCCTCTCTACCAATGACCGGGCTTTTAATTCCCACTTTGTATCCGATATCATCATCTCGATCGATACAAATTATAAGTATGTCTGCCATTACATCTCGATTATAGGATTGAAAAGGAGAATATAAAAAGATTCCCTGTTATTTAGACGGCTTTCGAGAATTCAACAATTCAACATCAGAGCAGGTCTGAGCGTTGCAGTATAAACAGGTCTTCCGTGCTCAACTTTTCGCCTTTTTTAAATTGGTCATACACTTTTTCCGCTCTTTTCTTGACTTCTACCTTCATCTCACTAGTCTTTGAGTCTTGTTCATTCTTCCTCAAGCCAATGATCAGTTTGTTAATATCTCGTATCTCCTTTCGCCGCCCGATAAACATATGGTGTTCATTGTCGGCGATTTCTTGCGCTTTTATGAATTCCATATGCATCGCATCCGCTTCAGCTCTAATCTTGTCTACGTCTTTAAACGTGGCAATCATCTTATCGTGCTGTTCCTGGGCCATGTTGGCATACTCGATGAGCTTATCATGGCATTTTGAAGCGTCATCTCGCAGCTTTTGTGCTGTTTTTAACAACGCTTTGAACTCTTCGTCCTGCTCCAATTGTTTCTTCTTTTTCGAAAACTCTTCTTGAAGTGCAGAAATCTTCTCAACAAGTTGACGCTCCTTGTCTATGCTCAGCACTTCCGTCTGTTGTTTGAACTCCAACGCGTCGATCTCTTGTCTGAGTTTATTGAGCGGCGCCCCCCATCCTGCCTTGCTTTTTTTGCGCAACAAATCCAATTTTACATAGATGTTACTTGCTTTTTTATTAAGTTCATCTCTCTTTTTTTTAGAGTCACGCACCTTCCGATTGTACTCTTCTCTAGTTTCTTTGAATCGTTGTGCCTGTTCCACTAATTTCTTTGTTTTATCGTTGAGTTCGTCTCTCCGCGTCGCCGATAAATTGGCCTGGGCATTCCACTTGTTCCGCTCTTTTTTATGCTTATCTGCTTCTTCTATCAGTTTGCCCATCTTTTGTTGTAACTCTTCTAACATATATTTGCTCCCGTCAAGGTAATAAAGGTATAATCAATCCAAGGTTTTTTTGGGTTATTACGATATCTGCGACGTCTTTTAATATCGAGTTGGCATTAAATGCTATTGAGAGTCCAGCGCTCTTAAACATATCTAGGTCATTTGCCCCATCTCCCACGACCACACAGTAATCCAATGTCATAAGCGTTCCTCTCACCTCGCCAGTCAACACTCCATATCTTGGCAACTTCATTGCCAACGCCAGCGACTTTTGCCAGTTCATCGATTATTTCCATGTCGACAAGGGTGCTGTCCATATCAAATGCTATCAGCTTTGCATTTTTATTGTAGTTGGAGCAACTCGGGGCACCGTTCACATCATCACCTATACTCAGGGAACCCATATGCACTCCCTCTATTAAAACAATAATGGACAATTTGATGTCTTCTTTTCAGAAGTATCGCATCTTTTTTAACTTTTTCGGGCTTCTCCTCATCTACCACGACGCGCTTGATGAAACTTGCTATCTCTTCCATCTCCAATTCCTTCATATCAAGACGCGTTAATTCCTGAACGCCCAGACGAACACCAGATGGGTTGTCTGGATTATTCACATCATCCCAAGGAAGCAGATTCTTATTTGCGATGATATTAGCCCTTTCCAGATTAGATGCCACTTTTGCCCCACCTTTATACTTCGAAACATCGATGGCTATTTGGTGCGACTCTGTAAATCCATTTTTTTCACAAAGTACATCCAGCCCCGTTTCGTACAAAGCCTGCCCCAATGCCTTTGCATTGGCTACCGTCTGCCTTGCATAGTCCTCTCCAAAGGCGATCATTTCAGAAAGGGTCGCAGCCAGACCTGCTATGTGGTGCAGATGATGATTGCTGACGGTTCCCGGGAATACAGCGTCATCTATCTCATCTGCGACATCAGATTTGCATAATATCAATGCACCCTGGGGACCTGGAAACGTCTTGTGAGTCGAGCCAGTTACGACATCCGCTCCCTCTCTCAGAGGGTCCTGGAACTGCTTTCCTGCGATTAGCCCCAATACATGGGCCGCATCGTACACGATTTTGGCGCCGACATCATCTGCAGCCTGCCGTGCCTCTTTTACTGGGTGGGGAAATAAAAATAAGCTTGCCCCAAACATAACGATTTTTGGTTTTATATCCAGAATTTTTTTAACCATCAGGTCTGCGTCAATATTCATTTCCTCGTTGTTGAAGGGGAGGCACTCTATTTTCAACTCCCTGATACCAGCGGCAGAATATCTTGCGTGGCTGATATGTCCACCGTGTGGTACATCTAGCGGCATGAGCAGATCTCCAGGATCTGTCAGTGCAAAAAAGGCCGCTAGGTTTGCGTTAACCCCAGATGTCGGCTGGACATTCACATGTTCTGCTTCAAACAGACGCTTGGCCAGTTTAATCGCAGTCTCCTCAATTTGATCGATGTATTTACAACCTTGATAATAGCGATGTCCCACTCTACCCTCTGCATATCGATGTCCAAGGTCTGAGGCAACTAATCGTCTGACGATGGGGCTGGTGATATTCTCGCTGGCAATCATTGGCAACGAGTCACCATATAATTTAGTATGTAGTTTTGCAGCATTTATGATATGCCCTATTTCTGAGTCCATGTAATTTCCATACAATTTGACATTTGAGTTTAACTGGTAGCAACACAATGACTTAAAAATTTCTCTATGAAATTTATGTCACTAAAAAGGCTTATATGATAATAATCTGTAAATAATTGATTTACTTGGAGAAAGATTATGGCATTATATGGTCTTAAAGGTACGGCAATAGAGGTGCTACAAGCATTAGTTCCTGTGATCGTATTGTTGGTCATCTTTCAACTGGTTATTTTAGGGATGCCGATTAAAAATCCAAGCGAGATTGCCATTGGAATTGCGATGGCAGCCATTGGATTAATATTATTTTTACAGGGCATTAGACTTGGATTATTTCCCCTTGGCGAGGCAGTGGGTGCGACACTCCCTAAAAAAGATATGGTTTGGTTAATCATCGTTTTTGCGTTGCTATTGGGATATACGGTCACCATCGCTGAGCCGGCTCTACGAATACTCGGTCTGCAAGTAGAAGAACTTACCGCAGGGGCAATATCAAAAAATCTGCTCGTCAGCACCGTGGCAGTAGGTGTGGCAGTTGCAGTGATGGTGGGGATGATGAGGATTGCATTGGGTATACCATTATCATATATCGTAATTCCTGCATATATATTGGCTTTGGTTCTGACCTACTTTGCTCCGGAGGAAATTGTCGCAATTGCATTCGACTGTGGTGGCGTAACCACCGGTCCAGTGACGGTCCCCCTTATATTGGCTTTGGGAGTGGGGCTAGCTGCAGTTTTAGGAGGACGTGACCCAATAATAGATGGATTCGGATTAATTGCATTGGCATCGGTAGGCCCAATAATTTCTGTTTTAGCCATGGGGATAATAGTCAAATATGCGGGGGGCTTCGCAATTGCATAGAAACATATACAATATTATTTATACCATCGTGGAGAGGGGTGAGGCTGATAAAATCGTGGACGCTGCCAAGAATGCAGGGGTGGAGGGTGCAACCATCTTCTTCGCCAGAGGAACCGGAATTCACGAGTGCAAGAAATTTTTTGGGATACCCGTCGAGTCGGAAAGAGAAGTAATCATGGTTCTGATTAAAAAGTCCAAGACCGAGCAAGTGCTTGAAGCGATAGTTAAGGCCGGAGAGTTGGAAAAACCAGGTCGTGGAATGGCCTTCGTACAAGACGTTCCCATAGTGGCGGGAATCGTCCATTTGGAAGGGTGCGGCGAGAAGTTAGAAAAAGCTAAAAAGGATGAACAGTAGATGGGATTAGAATCTGATTTTGATGGTACTATCAAAAAGGCCGTTGGATTCATAAGCTCTGGTGTAGAGAATGCAAAAAAAGACGGAGTGGTCATAGGATTAAGCGGCGGGATCGATTCTACAGTAACTGCGTTCCTTTCGGTAAAAGCGATTGGAAAGGAGAACATTCTGGGCATATTACTCCCAGAGAGAGGTGTCACCAATCCTGAAGATATTTGCGATGCAATGCAGGTTACCGGGATACTTGGCATTAAGCACAAGGTGATCGAAATATCCGAAATCCTCGATGCATTCTCGAGCGCAATTCCAGACTACGAACCTGCCCTTCGTGTATGTAACGGAAATTTAAAGGCGAGGGTACGTATGTGCACTCTCTATTATTATGCAAACCTATTGAATAGGTTGGTAATCGGAACTGGAAATAAAACCGAGATTCTCTTGGGGTATGCGACAAAATATGGCGATGGGGGAGTAGATATGCTCCCGCTGGGAGGATTCTACAAGACACAGGTCATGGCACTCGCCAGGTATCTTAAAATACCAAGGCAGATTATCGAGAAACCACCATCTGCTAGTTTATGGAAGGAACAAACCGATGAGAAGGAGCTGGGAATTTCATACGAATTGGTCGATTCGATTTTGATGAAACTGATCGATGAAAAGAAAGAGCCCGCCGACATCAAAAGAGAACTGGACATCTCAGAGGACGTCGTGGAGCGCATCATCGGGCGCATCGAGGAGAACAAGCACAAGAGGGAGATGCCCCCTATACCAGAGATGTAGATTGACCAGCGAGAGCGTCAAATTTATATATCTTTACTTATCATAACTTATCGGTAAGTTATGAAGTTTATCTTTACCAGACATGCAAAAGAAAAGATGGATTGTTTGGGGTATGCACCAAGTGAGGTCAAAGAAACGATTGTTAAGGGCATGAAAATTGGCCCTGATTCAAGAGGGAATATGCATGCTAGGATGGGCACCCTAGAAGTTGTCTTTAGAAAGTTGGATCAAAAAGTGGTTGTGATAACTGTATTCGAAGTAAAAAGGTGATGGGTATGTTAGAAAAATGCATAATGTGTAGTAAGAAGCTGAAGAGGGAAAAGGTGGACTACGAAGTCTGCGGCATCAATCTAGGAAAGTTTCCAGCAGACGTCTGCTCCTGTGGAGAACAGTACTTTGATGAAGAGACAGCTGAAAGAATGACGGAAGCTGCCAAGAAAGCTGGTGTTTTTGGAATCGCAAAAAAGACGAAGGTCAGCTATACCGGGAAATCATTGATGGTGCGCATACCCAAGCAAATAGCAGAGTTCGCAGATTTGAAAAAAGGAGAGGAAGTCGAGATCGTCCCAGAAGGTAGAAAGAAAATTTCGGTGAGGGTCGTAGATTGATGGTAAGCTAAAAACATATCTTACAGGTCATCCAGAGGGGGTGATCAATGATAAATGGGACAATTTATAAAAACAAAGGTGCGTTTATAAGAAGTTAGGTGAAATTTGGGCAAGGATGTTTGTAGGGGGCGGTTAAGTGAGAGTAGAAGAAAGTATAGTAGAAACATATGTGCGTTTCGTGAAAAAGTGGTTTACAATAACAAATATAAAATGCAGAAATAATAAAGAGATAGATATTCTTGCAGTAGATCCAAATGGAAATAAATATCATGTTGAGGTTACTGTTTATCTTGATGGTTGGCCTCTTGAAATTGAAGAAAAAGAAAGAAAAAATGTAGTTACAGTAAAATGGTATAGCGAATATAAATTTCGTGATAAATATGTTAGGGAGAAAATTAAAGAATTTTTTGGGAGTAATGGTTTTAAAAGTTATAAACGGATTTTGGTGTATTGGAAAATAAAGAAGGGTATTAATCTAGAAGAAATTAAAAAATTGGAAAAAAATATGATATTGATGACATCTGGTTAATGCCACCTATAATAAATAAACTTTTAGAGAACGAGGAAATAAAGGATAACATTGAAGTTGTGCGTGCGATTCGCTTAGCAACAAAGGCGCAAAATATAACAGATAATAAAGGTAATAAAATATGAGTTGGTTTGCTGAAGAATTTGAAAAATTTTTTAGGCAACAGAGTTTTCGAGCAATCTTTACCCTGCTCTGCGCCAAATTTTTATTTGGTGTAGGTTTAGGAGCATTGTTAGCAAGTTATTTTCAAGCATACGATTGGATACTATGGGGTTGGTTATTGATTATAGTATCGCTGTTGCTACATATACCTGCAATATACGCAGTACTGATTAAAAAATAGCGCCCCTTCGTTCGCACTATCGCCATGTCCTAAAGAATGACTGATTGGTTGACAGCATATGAAGAAACCAAGGATCGACCAAACTGTATGGTGCTGACCGACAGCACCTATCCTATATACGTCAAATCTTCTTTTGTCTTCGATGACGTTTGTCCTGGAATTAGTATTTCGCCAAACTGTCCCTCATATTTCCTGATATTTTCAGTTAGGGCAGGCAACAGGGATTTCGCATGCGTGGGACTCATTTTTATTCTGGTCAGAATCTCAAATGTGTTTTTTTCAGGAATATACTGTCCAAAGTCCAGCGTAAAACCATGTAAACCATGACTTATCCGTACGACATCTGCGTATATGCCTAACAGATTCTCCTCTTTTATACTAAATTTCAACCCCTGGATAGGAGCCTTCTTTTTATTCTTAGACATTTTGACATCCTTAAAATGATCACCTATCCCATTTATACGTATTTATTTTAAATCTAATCTATGATGGACGTCACCACCCCTTCACTCGAGAGAGCAATCGGCATCGAACTTTATCTGACGAAAACACCGGGCATCGGCGGCAAAATCCGAGAGCGCATCGATGATTTTTGTGTAGAAGAAATTACCAATCGAAGAGAGGGTGCAGAGGGGCGCTATCTGATAGTCGAATTGACCAAGCGCGATTGGGATATGCATCATTTGGTCAGAACTCTATCCAGAGCACTGGGCATCAGCCAAAAACGGTTCAGCTGGGCCGGCACAAAGGATAAGAGAGCCATCACGAAACAGAAGATGAGCATCTGGGAGGTGGGCGCAGAGGAGCTTCAACGTGTTAATTTGCCCGGTGTAGAACTCAGGGTAATCGGGCGCTCCAATAAAAAAGTGGCTCTGGGCGACCTGTGGGGCAATAATTTCCAAATAATAGTAAGGGATATGGATACACCCATCGAAATCGTGCGCGAAAGGGTGAAATCGATAACCGGTGAGATCACTCTGGCAGGGGGCGTTCCAAATTTCTTTGGTGTCCAGCGATTCGGCACACTGCGCCCCATAATGCATCTGGTCGGCGAGGCTTTGGTTAACGGCGATGTTGAAAAGGGTGCGCTGATATATTTAGCAAAGTCATCTCCACAAGAGCCGGAGGATACACGAACCGCCAGAGACGATCTTTTAAAAACCAGAGATTTCAAATTGGCACTCAAACGGTTTCCAACCCATCTGAGATTTGAACGTGCGATGCTGAACGTTCTTGCCAGGGACCCCGTCGACTATGTTGGTGCGTTCAGGGCAATATCTGTCGAGCTCCGAAAAATGTTTGTCCACGCATATCAGTCATACATTTTCAACAGGATTCTGAGCCGCAGGCTTAAGATGGGACTGCCACTAACCAGCGCAATTCCAGGAGATATCGTCTGTTTTACAAATGCAGGTTTGCCAGATATCTCACGGATACAGCGAACGACGGACGATAACGTTGACGGGATAAATAATTTGATTCATAAAAAAAGGGCGTTCGTGACCGCACCGTTGCCGGGATACGATTCACAATTTGCAGAGGGCACAGCTGGCGAGATCGAACGATATATCATCGATGAAATGAGAATTGAACTCGATAACTTCAGAATATCGAACATGCCAGAACTCGCTTCTAAAGGTCGTAGGAGGGAAATATTATCATCGGTACTGCCAGTTACAACTATAGATCAGGCCGTAACCCTGCGATTCTCGCTATCCAAAGGTAGTTATGCGACCATCGTGTTGCGCGAGTACATGAAGAAATGATGGGGCGAGACGACCAATATATTCCCGTGGAGGCTTTCTTCCAAATAACGCGTAAAGTACTGCGCATAATCCTTTTCTGCCGTGGCTTCGCCACCAAATAGCAGTCTCGCGAGGCTTGGCCTGTTCATATGTACCACATGCGGTTCTCCTACGATCCCACCAAGCTCGGCTGCGACGTCGATGGCATCGTACAGGTTGCCAAATCCATCGATTAAACCTTTCTCCTTGGCATCCGCACCAAGAAATATCCGTCCATCTGCGAGTTCTTTCACCTCGTTTATCGGTATTTCCCTGCCCTCTACGATCGTGTTCACAAACCTCATGTGGACTGCCATCAGGAGGTTGTTTATCAAATCTATCTCTTCATCGGTGAGATTTCTCCATGGCGCGCCCATATCCTTCATCTCACCCGACTTAAAAACGTCGTATCTTATCCCCTCTTCCTCGAAGTATGCCTCTCTGTTCTCAATGACCCAGATGACGCCGATGCTCCCGGTCATCGTGTCTTCACTGGCCATGATATACTCTGCCGATGCTGAAATCCAGTAGGCTCCGGACGTCGCGATGTCTCCCATCGATATCACGATTGGCTTTTCCGTTCGCTCCATCTCCCTCACAATCTCCTGGGCTGCTGCTGGCGTCCCACCTGGACTGTTAACCCTCAAAACGATTGCCTTGACGGATGAATCTTTCTCTGCATCTCGGATGCTATTGATAACGTCCTCTGACGACGCAAATCCAAAACCGCCGGGTACGCTCCCGGATAGTATAGGTCCCTGGACATGGATTACTGCGACCGATTCTCGCATAATCTGGAAGTCGCCCACTCTCGTATCGACCAGCCCAGTTGCAATTAATAATATCCCTGCAACAGTTGATACGAGCACTATTGCGATCAGGATATATCCAATCCTTCTGTTCCTCTTTGATTTGTCGATTGGTTCGTCCAATTCTACCACCACTTCACATTGGCACTGGCATAAATGCCGCATACATCATGATAGCTACTCCTATCACAGTCAAAATAACAACTACTACTATCGATAACACTATCACTGCGAGTGCTTTTAGCTTCGAGAACCCCTCTGCTATGCTTATGGCAAAGACTGATAGAATCAAAGCCCAAATGAAACCTATCAGATTGATAATACCTGATAATACTGGTAATGTAATCATCACAAAAGCACTTACTGGAAGAAAAACAAAATGCATCGCATACGCATACCCTAAAAGCTGAAGAACTTTGTTATAACTTCCGTTTCCACCCACGATCATAGCAATTAAGCGATATATCCCTGCTGATAACGCCCACCCAATAAGACCAAAGACTAAACTGAATACGAACAATATAGTATAATCGATACCAACTTCAAGCATTTCGAACATTGC
>JAJOKI010000071.1 GCA_021129915.1 Methanocellales archaeon
TATTTTTTAGGAATTTCTTTACTTTTTATCATTAATAGTATTCCGACAAGCAAAGCCATAAAACCTACTAAAGCTACCCATCCCAGTTCAAAAATGATATCAATTAAAAAGAATACAATTCCGCCGAACAGACCATATTTTACCATGTCTGATGTACCATGGAAATCCAAAGTATGCCCCCCAGGTACTTTTGTCTTGACCGTAACACTTTTCTTACTTGTTATATTGGCATCTATAAATCCAGTATCACCGACAGCATCCTTTTGAATGCTTACAGGATTATAAGTAACAACATATCCCATCTCGTCTAACATACACCTTTTTCTGTTGCATCTCGGATAGAGATAGGGTATCTGCAGCAGACCTGATAATTTCCCCTTCCAAATTCTGATCCTCCCATTAGTTATTATGTACAGTCCCCTTAAATATACATCGCCAAAATCATTGCCCGCCACTAACAAGGAGTATCTGCTTTTCAATTCCGATTCTCCTTTCGTTCGATCTTTCTTGTAGAGAAATACTTTTCTCACACTCGAGAGGTATATCTCTGAATCCCGGGCACCCTGTCAAAATCACTATCTTGAGATGCGATCCTCTTTATGTTGTTTCTGGACATAACCGCGATGTGCAGAGCATCTCGCGG
Organism: Methanocellales archaeon; assembly: GCA_021129915.1. Taxonomy (GTDB): domain Archaea; phylum Halobacteriota; class UBA148; order UBA148; family JAJOKI01; genus JAJOKI01. The sequence goes on from JAJOKI010000071.1 coordinate 644, forward strand.
AAGCAAATTATGTTCCCCCATAAAAACGATCATCTGGCTACAGTCACCCCCAGTCACATCGAGCATGCTCAGTCCACCCAGATCAGAGATATAATGAGTTGCATCCCTTACCTTGCTAAAGAACGTCTTCATGAGCTCTGGCCTCATTCGCAGAGAGTCGATGATCTTCCATTTGTGAACGGGTCTTTTCATCCCTTCTCTCACAAGATGGTCTTCAGTCTCAACCATCGTTAGACCGTAACACACCTCATCGAACGCCAGTGGGCTCGTATATGCTAAGATGTCACGCCTGTTAACTTTCTTCAGAAAATCCGCAGATTCCTCTCCATGCTCAGGGTGGTCTAAAAGGACGTTCAGAAAGACCGTGGAGTCTATGTATATCGGAGATCTCGTCCTCGAAAGGCTAATGGGTGACATGACTTTCCTCAACCAGTCTCACCACATCTATTTTTCTCCTACCAAACATCCCCCGCATTTTTTCGACGACCTCATCGGTAACCGGCTCGATGACGATTTTTGATTTCTCCAGCGTTATCCTGACCTTCGAATGTTCATCTAGACCTAAAACATCTCGAAATCGCCGGGGTATCACCATCTCACCACGCCTACCGACCTCTTTTATCTCAATCACCTTTAGCCTCCGAATCGTCCTTTTGTCGGAATGATATTTAATATTTTCGGAAGAGGTATGTCGATTAATTGTAGAGAAATACTTTTCTCACATCCGATCATTGGTTTAAGGCAATGAAAATAATCGAGCTGTCCGACCAGTTGCCCAAAAACGTTATTCAATTCTACATGGACTCCGGAATCACAGAGGTGTATCCTCCGCAGGCGGACGCAATTCAACGCGGTCTGCTCGATGGAAAAAATATCGTCGCGGCAATCCCCACCGCATCGGGCAAAACGCTGCTCGCAGAGCTTGCCATGCTGAAATCCGTGCTAAACGGCGGCAAGGCGGTTTATATCGTACCGTTGCGCGCGCTCGCCTCCGAGAAATATGATAGGTTCTCCCAATTCGCGTCGCTCGGCATCGATGTGGGAATCTCCACGGGCGATTTCTATTCAAAGGACGAGTGGCTGGGCAAATACGATATCATCGTGGCTACCTCTGAAAAAGTGGACTCGCTGCTAAGAAACGAGGCGAGCTGGACGCGCGATATCACCGTAATAGTCGCAGATGAGGTTCATCTCATCAATTCTCCTAACCGAGGACCTACACTTGAAATAACGCTGGCGAAATTGATGAAATTGAACCCGAGTGCGCAGGTCCTCGCTCTGAGCGCGACGATAGGAAACGCTAACGAGCTGGCAAGATGGTTAAATGCAGAACTCGTCCAGAGCGAGTGGCGTCCTGTGGAATTGCGAGAGGGCGTCCTGTTTGGGCGAACAATCAAATTTGTGAATGTTGCAGATGCAAGAGTTGTAGTCGAAAACACTTCTGCGAAGTGTTTTCTTGAGAACAAAGACGACACCATTGCGCTCTCAATCGACACCATAAAAGGAGGGGGGCAATGTCTCATCTTCACCAACACGCGCAAAAATTCTGAGAGCATAGCCAGAAGGGTTGGTAAAGCCATCCAGGGTCTGATTGATCCAAGCGATAATGATAAGCTGACCGAACTGGCAGGAGAGATTCGCGAGACGGGGGAGACAGGCTTATGCGAAAAACTTGCTTCCTGTATTGAAAACGGAACAGCGTTTCACCACGCCGGGCTACGAAGTGAGCATCGACGCACTGTAGAGAATGGCTACAGGTCCAATGTGATTAAGGTCATAGCGTGCACTCCCACTCTGGCGTCAGGTCTCAACTTACCAGCAAGGCGGGTGGTCATCAGGGATTATAAGCGGTACGACGCTAACTTTGGATTGACACCCATACCAGTGCTGGAAATCAAGCAGATGTGCGGAAGGGCAGGTCGCCCGGGCTTAGACCCATATGGCGAGTCCGTCCTGATCGCCAAGAGTCTTGACGAATTCGACATGCTGATGGAAAACTACGTACTTGCGAATCCCGAAGACATATGGTCTAAACTTGGTGTAGAAACCGCGTTGCGCACGCATCTACTGTCCACGATCGCGACCGGGTTTGCCCAATCCAGAGAACAGTTATTCGATTTTATAGAGTCCACGTTCTATGCATGTCAGCAGGAGAGATGGAGTCTGGAACACGTGGTCGATGCTGTGCTGGAATTTCTTGAAAAGGAGGGCATGATAATCAGGTCAGGTGACGACATTCGTGCTACTGAGCTGGGGGAATTGGTCTCAAAACTGTATATAGACCCGGCGTCCGCATCGATAATTATCAAGGGGCTGAAAAGCGTCGATGACGTCGTCCCGTTTACGCTACTGCATTTAATCTGCCAAACACCCGATGTGCGAAAGTTATATCTCCGCAGTAATGATGACTCCTGGGTGGATGAGTCAGTAGAACAGCATCATGATGAGTTTGTCTGCGTGCCAGACCCGCACAAAAAAGAGTATGAGTGGTTCCTTGCCGAGGCCAAGACTGCGATGCTGTTTTACGACTGGATTTGCGAAGAACATGAAAATGACATAATTAAAAAATTCGGCATTGGTCCGGGAGATATAAGAGCACTATGTGAACTCGCGGAGTGGCTCATGCACAGCACTGCTGAGTTGTCCGCGCTGTTGGGTTTAAGATTTACACGAGATGCAAGAGATTTGGTCGAGCGGATTAAATATGGCATTGGTCCTGAATTGCTTAAACTGATTAAAATAAAGGATGTGGGCAGGGTCAGGGCGCGCAGGTTGTACAATGCCGGCTATACCGATATCGCCAAACTCAGAGATGCAGACCCTAAAGCGATTATGCGCTTGGTCGGGACCGGAGTCGGAATAAAAATCATGGGGCAGTTGGGCGTATATGTGGAGGCGACGGAAGGGAAAAAGGGACAGGCAAATCTTCTCGAGTTTTAACGCATTAGATGAAGATAAGTTAAAGCCATGATTTGAAAGAAATGATCCATATGGCTATCAAAATTATCGGTGGCATCGCCGAGGTTGGCGACGTTGACGAATTCATCAAAACGATGGGCGATATCGCAAGGCGGCACAGCGTCACAATTCAAGCATTAGATGCGGACAGAACTGTAGGTGCAGAACACCTTCGTTTTGCGGCCGAAAAGGCGATGCGGTCGATGCAAAAGGGGCGAAACATCGCCAATGATTTGGGACTTGAGATTCTTTTGTACGCCTCCGGAAAGCGCCAGATCGAGCGCGCCTTACAGATGGGGATTTCGCCGGGCAGGAACAACATAGCCATCATCATAGTCGGCGATGATGCGGAGCGCGCAGGCAAGGATGTAAAGAAATTTGTTCGGGAGGCGCCTGTGCTGGACTATGACGGGCGAAAAAAGGATTTAATCGTTAAAACGTTTGGCATCACCGATGCCGAAATCGAAGCAGTTGGAGAGGGGAAAATCCCGGAGCTGGTGTTGGAAAGGGTGGCATTGCTGGACATCATGAAGTGATTCTCTAAGCCTACTTCAACAATCTCCGACCGATGACGTTACAACGTGTCCATGTCCAATATCGTGGAGATGGTCACGTCAATCTCACATAAATACTGTGCTGCGGCGCCATTTCCATGTATCAATAATTCCACTAAATCCTCGGGCACATCCATGTCAGTGCTGACAAAAAACGAATCATAGATATCGACAGACATTCCCCTATCCCGGGCGATTTGAACGTGCCTCAAAAAACTTGTGTTATGATATTGCACTTTGAACGTGTGCGGCTCTCTCAAAAACAGCAGATTCGTCCCGCCGCCCCTCCCTGGCGCTATGACGACATCCGCACTCGAGCCGACGACCTCGTTTATGTGCCTGGACTGAATCAGCGGCAGGTCGGGCATCACTATCAAAATCGGCGTCTGGACATCTCGAATTGCACCATTGATGGCATCATCCAATGTGCCTTCTGTGAGCACCTCATATTTTCTTACCACCGAGCTATCGATTGCATGGATGACGTCCTCAAGCATGCGCTCCGCTAACATCTCTCGCTCGGACTGGCTAAGCAGGGGAGAGAGCCGCGACTTTGTATCCTTCTTTTTAAAAGGGATTATCGCCTTCATAGTTGGAATAATACTATATTTAACCCACCCTATATGTGGATGTGATGAGTGCTGATTACGTTACATTCTCTAAAAACGTTTTCATTCCAGTCACCAATATCTGCAGAAATAAATGCCATTATTGTGGTTTTAGGCGTGATGCTGTCCATCCCGAGGCATTTCTGATGACGCCCGAGCAGGTTGACAAAGTGTTGAGGAGGGGCGTTTTCAGCGGCTGTACCGAAGCGTTGTTTACATTTGGCCATCCGGGTCATCATGACGTCATCGATTATATGGCAGAACTGTGTCAGATGGCGATCGAGCGGGGACTTCTCCCGCATACAAATGCAGGCGCAGTCAGTTATGCAGACCTCAAAAAATTGAAGCCCCTGAATGTCAGCATGGGCTTGATGGTGGAGACGATTGGGTGGGTGGAGGCGCACCGCGACAGTCCAGACAAGGTCCCTGCACTGCGCCTTAAAGCCATCAAGGATGCCGGGCGACTGAAGATACCCTTCACAACAGGCATCCTTGTCGGCATTGGTGAAACGTGGAACGACCGCATTGAATCTCTGTTAGCAATTAAAAAATTGCATGCTAAATACGGGCACATCCAGGAAGTTATTATCCAGAATTTTTTGCCGAAGCCGAACACGCCGATGGCCAAGCATTCCCCGCCGACTATACGTGATATGCAGCAGACGATTGCAACAGCGCGGGAGATTCTGCCGCAAGAAATTACCATACAGGTGCCGCCAAATCTCATGCCGCCGCAACTGTCAATCCCATACGGTGCATCAGATTTAGGGGGCATTTCCACTGAAACCGTAGACCATATTAATCCTGAAAGAGAATGGCCTGCTGTAAACGAACTTAGTGCGATGGGTGTATCTCTGAAGGAGCGGTTGCCGATATATCCGCGTTTCATTACCGCTGGTTGGTATAGTGAAGAAGTTGGTGAACTGGTGGAAAGATATGCCGATGAAAATGGATTCAGAAACGATGAGTGATCTCGTAGAACGGATATGGGACGGAAAAGTCACAAAGGATGATGCGCTATTTCTGGCAGCCATGGATGTGCACGAATTGTCCCATCTTGCCGACCGATTGAGGGCTGCCGCAGCAGGGGACATCGTCACCTATGTAGTAAATCGCAATATCAACTTCACGAATATCTGTATAAACGATTGTGCCTTTTGCGCATTTAGGAGCGATTCCGGATATGTTCTCAGTACCGAACAAATCTTGCAAAAGGTCGAAGAGGCGGTGGATTTTGGCGCGACCGAAATCTGCGCCCAGGGCGGTCTGCGTAGGGGTGCGACGCTGGATTACTACTGCGAGATGCTGGAGAGCATAAAATCACAATTTCGGGTGCATGTACACGCCCTTTCGCCAATGGAGGTGTACCATGCGGCAGAAAATTCCGACATGAACATATCTGCCGCTCTGGTGGCGCTAAAGCGCAGCGGGCTGGACTCAATGCCAGGAACTGCTGCGGAAATCCTTGACGATCGGGTCCGCCAAAAAATCTGCCCACACAAGATTTCCACGGCGCAGTGGGTGGAAGTAATATCCACGGCACACAAGACGGGAATCCCAACGACTGCTACGATGTTATACGGGCACATCGAAACCAGAGAAGACAGGATAAACCACCTTCTTTTGATAAGGGACCTGCAGCAAAAAACTCATGGATTTACCGAGTTCATACCGCTTCCATTCATGGCGAAAAACAATCGTCTGGGCAAAATCGCACACGGACCAACCGAAATCGAGAATCTTGAGGTGCATGCCCTCTCTCGAATCCTATTGCACCGACACATCAAAAACATCCAGGCATCGTGGGTGAAGCTGGGGCGCAGGCTGGCAAGAAAAATCCTCTTCTGTGGAGCAAATGATCTTGGGGGAACGCTGATGGAGGAAAATATATCCAAATCTGCTGGCGGAGTGGAGGGCGAACACATGTCGCCGTGGGAATTCGAGAAGCTTATAACCAGCGCAGGGCGCATACCGAGAAGGAGGGGCACGTTGTACGAAATTTATTAAAAGTTACTATATACTAAAAGAGTCTAATGTCATTCAGAAAGCATGGAAATCGATGTTACGATAAGTCTAAAAAAGGGAGTCGCGGATCCAGAGGGCGCGAATACGAAGAAGGCCCTGAATTTGCTCGGGTTTGACGATGTGGTAGATGTAAAGTCGATGAAGACGTTCAGGATAGAGATGGATATAGAAGACGAGAAAAAGGCGAGAGCGGAGGTTGAGGAGATGTGCAAGAAACTCCTTGCGAATCCCGTGATTCAGAACTACACGATAGAGATAAGGTGATGCCATGCTCTATACAAGGCGCCCCCTCCCTTTTGAATTATATGATGTCAATTTAAATGATGCAAATGGTCGGCAGCTAAAAGAGATAAGCGCAGAACTGGGGCTGGCGCTCAGTCTGAGCGAGATGAAACGAATACAGGAATACTTCACTAAAAAAAACAGAAATCCGACCGATATCGAACTTCAGTCACTGGGCCAGGCATGGTCGGAACATTGCTGCTATAAGAGCTCGAAATCAATTTTGAAGCAATTCATCTTCGGCATAGATGCGCCGCAAAATCTCCTCCTGGGAGAGGACGCGGGCGTCGTCGAGTTCGATGACGAGCATGTATATGTGGTCGCACTGGAATCGCACAACCATCCATCCGCGATAGAGCCGTATGGCGGTGCTGCGACAGGGGTCGGCGGAATCGTAAGGGATGTGGTTTGCATGGGGGCGCAACCTATTGCGTTGGCCGATTCGCTGTTCTTTGGACCACTGGACCTTCCGCACCAAAAGCTTCCGAAGGGCATCAAACACCCCCTCTATCTATTTTCAGGGGTGGTAGCTGGCATCAGAGATTACGGAAATAGAATCGGCATCCCGACGACTACGGGGATGGTGGCTTTCGACGATGGTTATCTCGGAAATTGTCTGGTGAATGTAGGCTGTGTCGGCATCGCGAAGAAAAAACACATCATCAGAAGCAGGGTCAAAAGACCGGGAGATGTGTTCGTACTGGCAGGCGGAAGGACAGGGAGAGATGGAGTACATGGTGTCACGTTCGCATCTATGGAATTGACTGAAACGTCAGAAGAGGTATCAAGGGGAGCGGTTCAGCTTGGAGACCCGATTACGAAGGAGCCGCTGATCCATGCCTGTTTGGAGGCAAATGAGCGAGGATTGTTGAATGGGATGAAGGACCTCGGTGGTGGCGGACTGTCCTGTGTTATCGGCGAGATGGCGCTGGCAGGCGGTTGTGGTGCCAACATCCAGTTGGATGAGGTCCCACTCAAAGAAGGGGGGATGGCACCGTGGGAGATCTGGATCTCGGAATCACAGGAACGCATGATGCTGGCAGTCGATCCAAAAAATCTTGAGGAAGTATTAAAAATCTTCGATGACTGGGACATTCTCGCAACCGCCATAGGAATTGTCGTGCCAGAAAAGACGCTGAGGCTTTTCTATCAAGACGAGAAAATCTTCGAGATGGACTTGGAATTTCTCATAGATGGGCCGACCTACTGTAAATCGCACAGGATTAAAAAAGTGGAAAGGGTAGGGCAGGAGGAGAAATTATTCAAAGAACCACAAGACTACGACCACGTCTTATTGAATTTATTGTCATCGCCCTGCATCGCAAGCAAGGAATGGGTCATCCGGCAATACGACCATGAGGTGCGGGCATCCACGGTCCTGAAACCTATGCAGGGTATCATTGGACTGCAAACTCATGGAGACGCTGTCGTCATAAAGCCGTTGGAAGCGTCGTACAGGGGTTTGGCACTCAGCGCAGATGTAAACCCCCAGTACACTAAGATAGACCCATACTGGGGCTCAGCGTCTGCTATCGATGAGGTGTGCAGAAACTTGACCGCCGTCGGCGCGATACCGCACTCATTTGCGGACTGCCTGAATTTCGGGAACCCGGATAAGCCAGAAAGGCTGGGCGAGTTGTACGAGGCGGCAAGGGGTCTTGGATTCGTAGCAAAAGCCCTCGGCATCCCATTCGTATCGGGAAATGTCAGCCTTTATAACGAGGGCCCTACCGGGACCATAGCACCAACTCCGACCGTTCTCGGCGTGGGCATCGTGCCCGACATCAGACAGTGTATCACAACCGATTTAAAGGGGAACGGAAATTCAATATATCTGATTGGAAAAACCCACAGAGAACTCGGCGGCTCGGCGTACTCCAAACTCATGCAGGCCGCTGCGATGGTCGTTCCAAGGGTTGACCCGTGTGTTTTGAAAAAACGCATGAATGCCCTTCTGTCTGCGATTCACAATGGTCTCGTATTGTCCTGTCATGATGTCTCTGAAGGCGGAATTGCAGTATGCCTGGCCGAGATGATGATGGGCGGAGATATTGGGGCAAATGTCGATATCAGCGAAATTGCAAATTTGAGAAGTGATTATAAATTATTTTCCGAATCGAATACGCGGTGGGTTGTTGAGGTGAAACGCGGCATGGCAGATGAGTTTGAAAAAACATTCGAGGACCTCCCGCTTTTCGAAATTGGGGAGGTCGGAGGAAACAAGCTATTAATAGCGGATGACAGGGAGTTAATCGACTTGTCGGTAGATGATATGCGAAGCGTCTGGAAAAAGCCGATTTACGATTATATGGGATGAAAAATCATGAATGTAGAAGACATCAATATCTGCATTCTGCGGATAGAGGGAACAAACAACGAGCAGGAGATGTATCTTGCGTTCAAGCGTTTGGGTGCAAAGCCCGAGTTGGTTCATCTGAAGCAGCTGACTGGCGAGGTCGCTGAGGCGGGGCGCAGGGACCTGTTCGATTATCAGTGCTTGATGATTCCAGGCGGCTTTTCCTCAGGTGATTACGTTAGGGCAGGAGCTATCCTGGCAGCCAGAATGAAAAGCGCCATGAAGGACGATTTGACCAAATTCGCTGAGGCTGGTTACCCAATCGGGGGCATATGCAACGGATTTCAGGTGCTGGTTGAACTCGGGCTTCTGCCTGCATTTGATGAAATCATGACCGATTGCCCAGAGGCATGTCTGACGACCAACGACTCGGCGAGATTTGAGTGCAGGCCGACCCTTCTGAGACATGAAAATAAGGGGAATTGTGTTTTTACTGGAAGGATACCAGAAAAGGATATCCTGTTGATGCCATCTGCACATGCCGAGGGGAAAATCATCTTTCCACCGCAGGAACGGGGTCGGCATCTGCAACGTCTAATTGACAACGACCAAGTCGTCTTTCGATATGTAAGCCCAGAAGGAGACTATGCTGGATACCCATGGAATCCCAATGGTTCCGTGTACAACATCGCAGGGATATGCAATCCAGAAGGGAACGTCTTTGGAATGATGCCACATCCAGAGAGGGTGTTTTTTGGTCATCAACATCCAGACTGGACGAGAACCAACAAAGAAAATGGGGACGGTAGGGCGATATTTGTGTCTGTCCTGGAATATATCAGGGGAAAATTTTAGTCTCTAACCACAGGAATTGCACTGACCTTTACGCCCCTACCCCATCTCATCCAATCTTCTCATTATTTTTATGGCTTCATCCTCGTATTCTGATTTGAGTTCCTGATATTCATTCTTTGTAATGGTTCCTGCCTTGTAGTCGTCCTCTATCTGTTTTAGCACCGATATCAGCACATCCTTCTTCCCTTTCAGTTCTGCAACATCCTCTCTTATCTCATCCAATTTTTTCATTATCTTGATGACCTGATTCTCATATTCGGATTTGAGCTCTCGATACTCTACTTCTGATATCTCTCCCGCCCTGTGGTCGTTCTCTATCTGGTTCAACGTCGATAGCAATGCTTCCTTCCTGTACTCCAGCTCCTCGCGCCCCTCTTTTTTAATTCCCCTGTTTTTTAAGATGGGCAGTGCTATGAGCATCATCACCAAGGCAATACCTCCCGCATATTTAGCTGCTGTGTAAACTTCCGTCCACTTCATCACAAGCTCCACCATCTGCGGGGGCATGTTGACCCCGACAAATAGTGCGACGTTCATACCTACCGCCTCATCGTATCCGCTCTCCTGCATGACCATCAAGTCCGCAGTACTGGCCATCACATCTTTTTCAGTCATGACGGTCAAGATGAGCCTGCCCGTAGGATATTGCAGTTCTTTTTCAAAAATGGAATTTTTCCATATAAATCCTGAGACCTGAGGCATCACCGTGTAAACCAATCCCACCCTTACCGATTCGCCAGGGAGCAACACGAGCGACCAACAAACATGGGCGCCTTCTCCACCGTGAACATGATAATGCCCAGTAGCGGATTTAACGCGAGCGTCACTTGGGATGCGTGCTATTACTTTACCTTCAAATACTTCATCGCCGACATTGCTGAACAACATCGACTCTGAAATGATTAACACTTCCCCCTCTTGTCTCACCTCGATGTCGTGTTCCATTACAACAATTTCACCCGCCGCCATGCCGGGCGGAGCGTTCTCTGCACTCGCCACCGCTACCAACATCAACGACAATGACAAGAGAATGGCAATATTTAACTTCACGCGCCCCCCTCTCTAAGTTTTTTAAGCTCTTCCTGGAGCTGTTTTTTATACTTCTTCTTGACGTCCCTCTTTCTGATGTATTTGACCCCAATAGGTTCTTTAGTGCAGACATAAAATGCTGCTACACATCCAGCACTTAAGACTAAGCAGCCGGACCACATGATCCCATCTGCGTACACGATCCCATATGCATCAAGGATGACCCCTATGAGTGTAATAGCCAACCCGAGATGTGCAATGTGGGATGTAGGAACCCTTGTGTGTTTTAATCCCTTGCTTAGTATGCTCGTAAGATTAACATATAGCTGTATAAGACATAGAGCTGAAATAGCTATCAAAAGTAGGAGGAGAAATTTTGTCCAATCTGATACAATGCCCACGACAAGGCCCGATAAGACGATAAAGGTACCAACATCAAACACCCTGGGTGATGGAACTAACCCCCGCAAGGAACAATAGACCAGAAGGCTGGAGAAGACGATGACCCATGGCATCAATATGGCATTGTACCATTCAGGCACCGTGCCAACCACAAATATACCATAAACAAGAATCGCGGTTATCACTGAAAGTGTGATGACAAAAAGAACAACCAATGTGAACAGGATATCACTACCACTTTTTATGCCTACCATTCGTCCACCACCTCTACCTCGTCCACGGCATAACCAGTATTTCCAATATGAAATATGAAAATGCTAATAAGATGCATCCTATTATGCCGAGCATTATGGTGATCGTCTCCATATTTTCATCTTTTTCCATCAATCGCCTTGTGTGAATACAAACCGTCCATACTACCCAAGGAACCAGTGGAGCGGTTTCTATGGGGTCCCATGCCCAGTATATCGGATCCGGTGCACCCCAATGCGTCACCGATATCTTGTAGATCCAGATACCGCCAATTATTATGCCCAAGGTCAGGAACAAGTAGCTAGCCATTAGAAAAGGGTATGTAAACTCATCCCACCGCCGATCCTCTGTTATGAGGAATCCTATATATCCAGCAAATGCCACCATCATTAGGCTCCTGCTCGCGAATAGTGTGAGGGGATGTGCAAGTAGTAATGATGTATATGCAAGACAGCAAGGGCATAGCGTACGGATTCCATATGGATCATAGTAAAATACAAGGAAATATATGATGACAAGCGATGCTAAGTTGAGTACTGCCGGAGTATACCTAAGAAGTGGTAGATCATCTTCCCTATATCTCCGTCTAACCCAGAAATAGCAGAGATATGTTCCCCAAACCCAGAGTGCTAGACTACCACCCCTACCCATTACCGCCATGGGTAATGGCGACTCGGGATCTCCTCTTACCAAAATCATGTGACCACGAATAACAAAAAATATAGTGATAAGAATAAAACCTGTTAGCATAGCAAAAATAGTTAGCTTATCCCAATAAGGCTCCTTCCTAAACAGGTAAGCTATGCTTGCACCGCTAGCTATGACAACTGCGACCATTATTAGTATTGGAATACTTTCAACTAACATCGATATCCTCCTAAATGTGGAGATCGTCACTCTTTTCGGTTTTGTTGCATCATAACATTTTTATCAATCCATACGTTTCAAAATTATTTATAGTTTAGTGTTTCCCTTCCATTTGAGGTTTGAAGAACTATATCAGATGGGCAATGGAACCCTTGTTACCGCCCCAACATGAGACAGGGGGGCTGTAGAGCGATTCTTCGCCTGGCTGTTAACATACCAGGCATTCATCAATCTGGCCAACATCCTCATCCTATGGAGGGTTTTGAGTTCGGTATCTAAAAACATCGCTCTCCAATATTTGAAGTCTCTCTGTTTTTTTGAACCGCTGATGGGCATGGATAAGGAGCATCGCCAGAACAGCGAGAAGGAAGTTTTTAAGGGGAAGTCTGGCGAGGCTATTCTAGAAGAAGGTAGAAGGAGTGTAAGGAAAGCAAGAGCAGCCCACCAAATATAACTACAGGAAGCCATTTGAGGACTATAGCATCAATTATATCATCACTCATCATAACAATTCACCGATATCCTTATCCCACCAACGCATCCCTTTTTTCACGAGCCTACCCTACCAAGATACATCGTGGGACACGCAAATATTATTTTGCGAGCCTCTATTTTTTCATTTGAGATCAGCTTGCCGTAGACCACAACATCACCTCCCTCTGTGATATTGACTAACTCATCTCCAACATACTCGATCGTGATTTCTGATTTTCCATCTGTCAATACGAACGAGATCGGGTTGACCTGGAGTGTGCCCTCCTTTACGGTACCCAAGACCTTTATGTCCCTTCCGATGTACTGTGGATCGGATATGACCTCGGTGACCGAGATAAATCCTGTCGTGTCAACGCCCCACAGTCCTACGATCAACAATCCGACGATCGACAGCGCTCCGATGATCACTTTATCTCTTTTTTTCAAAGTACCTCCTCCCTTCTCTGTCCCTCTATCTTTCGTATCAACTTCGCCTTTTTTCTGTGAAGCAGAACCATATAGGTGATCAATACGGCCCAAGTTATCCCAAAGGCGCTTAATAGATATTCCATAGCACTTACATTTGGATTCCCTTATCTTAAACTTTTGTAATATTTTCAGTGGCGACATATGGCGGAAAAAGATATATGATGTCGGTAAACGTTCTTTGGAATTATGAACATCATGGATACTATTCGGAGCAGGAGAAGCATTCGAAAGTTCGGGGATGCCAGCGTCGAGGACGAAAAGATAGACATCATACTCGATGCGGGCAGGTGGGCACCATCTGGCATGAACAATCAGCCATGGCAGTTCATCGTCGTGAAGGATGGGGAAACCATTGAAGAGGTGGCGGGGTGTACCACATATGGCGATATTGTCCGCTCTGCAAACCTTTTGATCGCCGTTTTCCTGGACAGAGACAGGATGTACGACGGGACGAAGGACACCATGGCAATAGGTGCATGCATCCAGAACATGCTTCTGGCGGCGCACTCGGTGGAATTGGGTGCGGTATGGCTGGGCGAGATACTCAACAGAAGGGAGAAGGTAAATCAGATACTGAACGCCCCGGACTCTTTGAAGTTGATGGCGGTCATTGCCATTGGCTATCCTGTGGAGAGGGCAACATCTACGAGAAAGGCGCTGAGCGAGATAGCACATCTGGAGCAGTACGGACATCCGTACTAAATTCATCGCTCAGAATATTCCTCGCGGATCTCCATCCAGACATCGCCCTCTATCTTGTAGCGCTTTGATAACCTATCGTTTGACAGGATATGGCGTTCAACATCGTACTTGTTGTCTCTTATGATATCGCCAATCGGAGCTTTCTGCTCGCGCACCTGACGTAGAAAAGCAGGGGGGTTATCCTTAGGGATTATGGCCGTCGATATAATCAGCGGCCCCCCATCTAAAACGAACTGCGCCCTCCTAATTATCGCATCACCCCTCTCATGCTGTTGAATGATCTCAAATTGAACTTTTTTAAACAGGCCCTTCACGAATTCTGTCGTGGACCGATTCGAGTTTAGCAGGTCTGAGTACCACGGCATATTTTGCACCCCCAATGCTTTGAGCGAAATAGATGAGTTGCATCTTCGTGATCTTGGGAACACGTTCAAGTACCACCGGCCCCCTCCGTTGCGCCTCTTTGATTGCATTTTCAAGTTTCCATTGCTTTTCAGCATATATCGTAATCAAAGGTTCTCCTTTATTTATGGGGGCGCCGGCGAGCCTGGTGATTTTAATCAGGCGCTCGTTATCGAACTCGGTGACATATCCATCCGCCGCGGAATGTCATCGCACATTCAACGGAAATGTTTAGGCGTCTGCCGAGTTCGATGAAATCCATTGCCAGTTTTCTTCCATCTTCGACCGTATCTATTTTTGTCCCGACGCCGGTCGGTATGTCAATTACGACCAAATCAGCGCCGACTGCGCTCTTTTTAGCCATCACCGACGCAAGTACCTGACAGTAGGGGTCGATTGAGAGCGGATATTCCGCTTCGATGATTTTGTCATCTGCTGGCGCGATGTTCGTAGCACCGCCCCAGGCAATGACTCCCCCTACTTTTTCAGTGTTCGCCTTGACCTCGCTCGCGGATAGATTCACGGGTACGAGTACCTCCTGCGCCCGTAATTGCCCTGGAACTCGTTTTGGGGATCAGCAAACCTGCTGCTGCCACTATTGGAACCACCAAAAGCGAAATATGCTGTGCTTGTCCACAATCGGGTGCCCGTCAAGCTCGACTTTCTCCCCACTATCGACCATCGCCCTGGCCATCCATTCAACCTCATCCATGTCCATCCCATGAATATAGATGGATGTCACGAATGCGGCAAGTTCTATTTCCGATAAATTCTCATCGGCAATATCCTGGATGATGCTATGAATCTCTTCGCTGCTTAACTTCTTGGCGTCCATCTTCTTCCTGATTAATTCGGTCGATGTGGGGTGGGCGGTCGGCAATAGCTCGACTTCTTCGCCATTTTTGGTCCTCAGCTTTTTCCAAACCTCGCCATAAACACCGACGACGCCTTTCTGGAGTATGGTATCCGTTGTCGTGACCATGGCGATGACGCTCTCACTATTTTTAATCTTAACCCGATCACCGGCTCTAAGCCCCAGTTCATTCGCATCGGATAGATTCATCACGATTTTATATTTTCCCGCCTCTATATCGAAATTCTTTACAGTGAGTTTCATGTTAATACTTCACAGTTACTTACCACATGAGCTAAAACCTTTTGCTACAAAGGCTATAAAGTGAGTTATAACGGCCTTTTGAACGAAACGAGTGATCATTTGAACTTTTTTGAACAAATAAGGACTATCTCGTACTTTTTGGAAAAACAAGACCGTAGGAAGCCTTAAATTGTGATAGAGTGTACTATAAAACGTTAAAAACAACGGAGGTTTGAATGAAATGAAAATGAGAGGAATTCAGAGTATAGCGGTGGCTGCTATGCTTCTATTGGCTACAGCTATGCCATCGTTTGCTCAGGAAGGATCAGCAGATGCAGAGGTAAGGATAGCAGTAGAGGTAGCTGGCACAACCCCGGACAATCCACTTTATGGGCTGGACGTGGCTCTTGACAGAATCAGCCTGTTAATAGCCAGCCTTGAGGGGCCGCAAGCTCACGCTCTGAAAGGTCTTGAGATAGCCCAAGAGAGATTGGCGGAAGCAGAAGTGATGGCAGAACAAGGGAACTTCGAGGCGATGGCAAGTGCAGAGCAAGAACATAGACACATGTTAGCCGTGGTAAAGGAGCGTATCAGGGATATAGAACATGTCAATGCAACCAGGGAGATCGAGATCCAAATCGAATTAGAACGAGAAGTCGCCAGACACAGAGAAAATGTCGAGAGATTTGTCAACGAGCTAGAAGTTAGCATCGAGATCGAGGGCAACGTCACGCCAGAACAGATAGCTCTCATCAGCTCTATACTAAACAGTCTGCAAGTCCAGACCGGCGAAGTGGAAATTGAAATTCGTGGAAGTGGCAAATGTCACAGAGCCGGCGGTGCTAACTCTCGTTGAGCGAGCACAAACCAGGTTGGAGCAAGCGCAAACCGCTTTCGAGCAAGGCAACTATGGCGAAGCTTTCGGTCATGCGGTGGCGGCAGAGAAACTGGCAGAGAGTGCAGAAGAGCTAATGGAAGAAAT
>JAJOKI010000047.1 GCA_021129915.1 Methanocellales archaeon
GCTATCATCCTGTTAGGTAATAATAGTTTATCGTATCAGGCATGGGCAGTGTTAATTTAAGGATTTCTTAAAATGTAAAAACAGGTAGATAATAGGCGTTTTGAAATCGTCATTTCTGCTTAAGTTAACAGCACCAGTGCGGTTAACGGCACCTTTAAATAAATGAAGACAAATTGACTTATTGGGTGTTAGGAAATGAAACTTGAAGATTTGCTTTCCGAAAAAGGCCTGAACTATTTTTATATTATGCATCTGAGCTATAATGGAGATGAAAGAGAAAGGCTTTGGAACTATGCCAAAGAAAATAATTGTATAGGTCTTGATTATCCCGATGTTGTAATAGACGACTGGAATGAAATTCCAGAAGCTGATAAAGAGTTACTTCAACTTTCACCCATTTGGGTTAAGCAATTTGATAGATTCTGCAATGAAATGACAGTTGGTGACATCGTATTAGTGTTGAGCGGCTGGGATTCGCTTCTTGGCATTGCTGAAATCAAGAATCGCTATCGATATGATAAAAATCTTTCACGAAAACGAGACTTCTTCGACCACGTGAGACCAGTTCGATGGATCATAAAATACGAATATGATGATCGCTTTACACTACCCTCACGCATTGTGTTCAACAATACTTTGAGTAGGGTTGGACCCAATAGCCCCCGTTGGTCAATTTTGACGAACTTAAACATCTAAAAGCCGAACGACCAAAAAGAGAACCTATATTCCTATCCCTAATAAGTTGACAGTGGTAGTGCAATCATGTCTTCCGTTTCATATCCGACAGTCTTTTGACCGCATCCATGTCAGCATCTCCGCATTCCAGCTCAACTAAATCGAGGAGTTTTTCGCCCTCTTTAGTCCTTATCAACATGGTGCTCCACCCTTCTGGTGAGCCGACCGAGCCCACTGAAATGTCAGCATGATAAGCGCTAAAATCACGACAGTGCTTACACGATGGGCGTGCATGTCCTTTGATATCCTTTATCGGGACACGATGCTCTTTATCTGCATATGCCACGAATTTCCCCTTGTCAAAGTCCATCTTATGCACGTCGCGGATGTCAACTCCAAGACCGGATACGAATTCGCACAAGCCGTGTGTGAAGCTCGACATGCAGAAAAGCCCTATAATCGCAACTATTTTTTTTTCATTGAGCAGTCGGGCGGAGTGAACCTGACATGGTACACCTGTTATCGCGATTCTCTCATATTTCTCCATGGCATCTTTAACCAAGGAGAGAACAGGGGCATGAGTATATTTTGTTCCACTCGTCTTTGCAACATCCTGGGCATCGGTTATCAGAATGGGCGTTGCCCGCCACATGTCATCCCTGCCCACGCCTATCGCACAGTCTATATACCCTTCTGCGAGCAACGACCTGAGAATTCCACTGACGGCGGCGCCATCCTGTCCCTGCATATCGCTTCTGCCAGCGCACGCGCGCAGCACATTATCGAACTCGTTTTCTGGAAATCCATCGATCACTGGACATGTCATGGAGCATACATCGCACTCTGTGCATTCGTCGCCGATGACGGCACGCTCTTTGACAGTAACGGCATCTATGGGACAGACCACCACACAGCCCCCACAGCCTGTGCATTTGCCGGCGTCGATGATTTCTCGTATCTTCATGCACACGCCGCCTCTATTTCAGCAATCCGTTTTTCGAGCGCGGTTATGACATTGGCATTATCTTCAAACTCGAGCTGCGCACCACAAAATGGACATGCAAAATTTGTCTCTGCCGCCAAATCGAATAAAAACCGCCCACAACCATCAGTACATATGTAGAACATGTTTCCTTTTTCTGATGCCAGTCTTTTCTGAAGGTTATTTAACAATTTTCGCATTTCCAACTCCATGACCTGTTCGAGATTATGTAAATCGACATGCCATAGGTATGTAAGCCATCCACTGTCCTTATTCCGCTCCCGCCGATATTCTGCCAATCGATTCTCATACAGGATGAATAGGGCTCGTCTAACTAAATTTAAGACTACGCCTGTTGTTTTCGATATTTCCTCATCGGTAACTTCACCCTCGGGCATCTTTTCGACCATTGGGATGCCCTCTTCTCCAATCAGTTTTGTGAGATATGCGCGAGTTACTGCGTTTTTCAAAGATATCAAATCAACCACCTAATTACTCTTTATTGCTATATGCCTAAATAGCTTTAAACTTGTTCATGTCCCGAGGGGATACATGGGGATTGCGCCTTTATCATCAGCGCCTTTTTCATCACAGCATGAAGTGCGCTCTTCCTGTCGATACCCGTTCCAAGAGCAGTGGCGATGGGGTCTCCAGCACATATTTTACTTCCGATATGTGGAACGTCTACTATCCCGTCGATGTCCAAGCTCGCCCTGACGGTCATATCATCCGCGGCAAAGACCACCGTCTTAGCGGCAAAGCATCGTGCCTTTACATTCCGCTTCAATACGCCCGATATCGCCCGCACATGGGCATCGAACAGATTAATACCGGTGGCAAGTTCGACCGTATCTAGGCTGCCCTGAAACCTCGGATTCACCTCAAGTACGATCGGTCCGTCCTTTGTGATTATAAAGTCGACACCATTCGAGCCGATCAGTCCCAGATGGAGTATTATTTCCTCTGCAATTTGACGCATTTCATCATCGTGTTCATTATTAAAAGGAGTGATATTGCCACAATAGCGAAACGGACACATCGCTCCCAACCAGGGTACTCCTATCAACTGCTCGTTTACAGCCAACGACATGGCATCATCCTCGGTGGACAGTACTGAAACGCTGGCAAAATTGCCCATCAGGCATTCCTGCGCTATATAATCTGGAGGGGCGTCTCCTTCATGAATAATTTGACACAAGCGCCCGCCCCTACCTTGTTTTGGCTTTATGATGGCTGGATACTCGATATTTCCATTGGTGTAAATGCGCGGATGGGGTATGCCCAATTTATTTAGCGCTTTTGCCAACCATTCTTTATCGGATACCCTATTTGCTACAGCCGGGTCGTTGCCCAATAATATCTTTTCAGATAGATTCACATTCCTTGTTTCGAAACCCGTACCCAATACCACCGCATCCACGTCAAACGTCTTTAGATACTCATTCAGCTTCGAATCCGATATATCGCAGTGCGAATCTAAAACGGTCACTCCATCGACACATCGCCTGAGGTCCACGTTTCCAAAGCGGTCGATGACGTGAACGGTGTATCCCGCTCTTTTTGCCGAACAAGCGATATGGCGCGTACTGTTTCCTATAATGAGTATCCGCCGTATATCATTCATGAGAAACCCTGCGCACTTCTTTATTTCTCTCCCTTGGAACGACCTGGAGTTCTCCGCCCTTAAAAACGCGACTTAACTCCCTCCCCTTATGTAGTCGATCCAGAAAAATTGCCAGTGCCGCCACTTCAGAATGCGGCTGATTTCCTATCGCGATGTTCCAGTCTGCCATACCATAAATTTCAGCTGGAACTTTTTCAGCGCCAACTACGACCAAGATATCTCCTGCTGCACGGACATCGTCGATAACATCCGGCAGATTGATGCCGTACATCGTGAGGT
The DNA here is from genome assembly GCA_021129915.1 of Methanocellales archaeon. Classification (GTDB taxonomy): domain Archaea; phylum Halobacteriota; class UBA148; order UBA148; family JAJOKI01; genus JAJOKI01. Next base: position 3,561 of record JAJOKI010000047.1, read on the forward strand.
GGCAGACCTTTCCTCCGCGTCCCTTCCACTCTCTGACCTCGTCCTTCCACTTAATACCGCTTCTGACAAAAAACTTTTCGCCCCATCGCCTGGCAATGTCGTCTATGTTTTTTTCAATCGACATGTCTTGAGCCGCGATAAGCATGCCGTTTGCGCCAAATGCCCGTGCCGTCAGTCCGACATGCGTCGTCATACGTTGATCGCGCTCTGGCCTGTGTCCCAATCGAAGGACCACTATTTGCCTCATGAACATCCTTATACACATCACCTTAGTTAATTTTATGTGCATTCTAAGGTAATTGTGATGAGATGATGTACAGAACATATGAGGATATGCCAAAAATCAAGTTACCAGGCGATGTCGAGGTTAAAATAAGCGATAGTACCATACGTGATGGTGCGCAAATGCCGGGCATCGTGTTTAAGACATCCCATAAACTGAGGGTGTATGAATGGCTGCACGAAATCGGTATCGAGAAAATCGAAACATTCCTATATAACAAACGGGACCGCGTCGCAGCCAGAGAAATGCTGGACCGAGGCTATGAGCATCCGGAAGTCACAGCGTGGGCGCGGGCAGCTACAGCAGATATCGATTTAGCCCTAAATATGGACGGCATCGAAGAAATCGGGATATTGATGTCCGTCTCGGATGTACACATCTTCGACAAGATGGGTTTTAAAAATAGGGAAGAGGCGGAAGACAAATATTTAGCTGCGCTGGACTATGCGATTGGTCACGGTCTAAAAGCCAGGTGTCATTTCGAAGACATCACAAGGGCAGATATGGCTGGATTTGTGGTTCCACTTGTCGAGCAGATTATAGAAAGGTCACCTGATACCCTTATTCGAATTTGTGATACGCTAAACCTTGGAATGCCATTTCCCGAGATAGATATGCCATATGGGATTCCGAATATAATCAAGCGCCTTAAAGATGCAGGGGTTGTAAACATAGAAACACACATCCACGATGACTTCGGTCTCGGTATAGCCAATACATTGGCTGGATACTGGTATGGCGCCAATTGGTCAAATCTGACATTTTTGGGCATAGGCGAAAGAGCTGGCAATGCAGAATTGGAGAAAATATTGTTGTTTCTGGCATACCGTGTTGAGGGTTTTCAGAAATACAACCTCAAATGCCTTGTAGAATTTGCGAGATATATGGAGAAAGAAGTTGGAATCAGGGTTCCCAGAAATAAGGCAGTAGTCGGCAGGAACATGTTTGCCCACGAAAGTGGCATCCACACAGCAGGAGTTATCAAGAATCCATTTACATATGAGCCATTTCCACCAGCATTGATTGGTGGAAAGCGGGAATTGTTAATAGGAGATTCCTCTGGAACTGAAGTAATACGAATGAAGGTCGAAGAGACCCTGTCCGAACTGATGCATGTTAAGGCGAAAGTGGACAAAAATGATCCGCGCATAAAAGCCATTCACCAGGATATTCAGAAACTGTATGACGATGAGGTCAGGCGCTCATGCATATCCGATGACGAGCTGAAGAGTTACGTTGAGAAGTACTTCATGTTCGAGCCCATCGTCAAAAAAGATGCCAGCAGAGACGGCGAAGATGTGGAGTAAGCCATCCCACTCCCGCCTCTCAAGCTCCTTCGCGTTGCAGATATTTACTTCTTATACATATCTTCCCAGTAGCTAAGGCCACAATCCCTTTCTTATTGGTCTATGAAATATCAAATAATGAACTTTGTCTGAGGTGAGCAACTATACAAACAATTACTAATAATAAAAAATACAAAAGATAGCAAAAGATAAGGATAGAGCAGGTCATCCATCTGGTTGAATGAGTGATAAGATGAATATGCAGAACAATCGGAATGAAACAATCGCTACATCTACGGAGGCATCGGGCCCGGTACTGGGGTCTGTATCCAGTCCTGATCCCGTTCCCATACCTGTCGCAATGGGCGATGGGATAGGTCCGGAGATCATGGAAGCATGCCTCTACATCTTGAATGAGGGCGGGGCGCGGATTGAGCCGATATTTGTGGAGATTGGTGAGGAGGTATATCTCTCAGGGCACACATCAGGTATAACTGAGAAGACATGGGAGATTCTCAGGAAGCACAGGGTTTTTTATAAAGCACCGATTACGACTCCACAGGGTAGTGGATACAAGAGCCTGAATGTCACTATCCGCAAGACGCTTGGGTTATATGCCAATCTACGCCCGGTCGTCAGCTATAATCCTTTCGTACCGATAAAGCATCCCGATATGGATATCGTCGTCATTCGTGAGAATGAGGAGGATTTATACGCGGGGATAGAACATCAGCAGACGCCTGAGGTTGTTCAGTGCCTCAAGTTGATTTCACGCCCTGGCTGTGAGCGTATAATACGCTTTGCATTTGAGTATGGGCGCGCATATGGCAGAAAGAGGGTTACATGCATGACGAAGGATAATATCATGAAGCTCACGGATGGGCTATTCCACAAGGTATTCGATGAGGTCGCGGTAGAGTATCCTGATATTGAGAGTGAGCACTGGCTCATAGATATAGGTACTGCAAAGCTGGCAGACAGACCTGATAGTTTTGATGTGCTCGTTATGCCGAATCTTTACGGCGATATCGTCTCCGATATGCTTGGTCAGATTGTCGGCTCTGTCGGACTCGCTCCTGGTGCGAATATAGGTGATGATTATGCGATGTTTGAGGCAATCCATGGCTCCGCGCCGCGCCATGCAGGCAAAGGCATAGCAAATCCCTCCGGGCTGCTACTTGCCGGCGTTATGATGCTGAATCATATTGGGCAGGCCAATGCGGCTGAACGGATTCACAATGCATGGCTCAAGACGATAGAGGATCGGGTATGTACATATGATATTCTTCGCAAGGCAAGGGAGGCAAGTGCTGATGATGGGGATTACACAGAGGTCGGGACGGTGGAGTTTGCAGAGGCTGTCGTTGCGCGCCTTGGTAAAAAACCTGAGTATCTCAAGCCAGTCAGGTACAGTGGAAGGCCGATTATGCTCTCGAAACCTGTCTTGAAGGATGTGCGCGGGAAGAGGATGGAGCTTGATGGCGTTGATATCTTTATCAGGTCGGCTGAGCTATCGGCAGATGAGCTCGGACAGAAGCTTGAAGGGGCAGCAGGCGAGAAATTCAGGCTGATTATGATATCTAATCGCGGTCAGAAGGTTTATCCTGGCGGTTATCCTGAGACTTTCTGCACCGACCACTGGCGATGCCGTTTCAAATTTATTGATAATGCCATCCCAGGTCATTCTGGGCATGCTGGTGGACACGCTGAGATACGGCGGCTACTGGGGCGGATTGAGGAGGATGGGCTTGAATGGATAAAGCTGGAGAATCTTTATCTCATGGATGGTAAGCGAGCATATTCGCTGGGTCAGGGAGAATAAAGAGAGGATAGCCGCATCGACGAGTTCTGGTCCCACTCCATCGCCTCTAAATTACTGCCATTTTTCAGTCACGATATCCTCCATGCAACCTTAGATACGGCATCAGCCCCCCTGCCTCAAGCAGTTCCTGCATGAATTTTGGGATTGGCTTGAAGTCGTATTCCTCTTTTTTCGTTATATTGTGGATTATGCCCAGCTCAAAGTCGACCACGATTTCATCTCCCTGCGCAACTTTTTTTGTCATGTCCTTACACTCGATTACTGGCAGGCCGATGTTGAAACAGTTTCTGTAAAAGATACGCGCAAAAGATTCGGCGATTACACACGAGATGCCGCATGTCTTGAGGACTTGTGGTGCCTGTTCTCTGGACGATCCGCATCCAAAATTGGTGGCTCCAACTATCAACGGATTCTTCGTCTTCGAGGCATCGGCATAAAATAACGGATCGATCGACTCAAAGGTGTGAACTGCAAGCTTCTCGAGGTCAAGTTCATCGTATTTGTATTTCCCTGCGATGATTTCATCTGTGTTGGTGTCCTTTGGAAATATTCGCAGAATTTTTCCTTTACGCTTCATCTATTATCACCAACGAAGTCCGTCCCTTGGGTCGGTTATTTTGCCCGTTATCGCACTGACTGCCGCAGTAGCAGGACTGCAAAGGTATATCTCTGCATTGTCGTTGCCCATTCTGCCCTTAAAGTTTCTATTCTGGGTGGATAATGCAACCTCACCGTCCCCAAGTGCAACGGTTCTCCCTATACAAAAGCCGCATCCTGGGGGACATATCGCTGCTCCCGCTTCTGCCAGCGTCTTTATAAGCCCTTCATCCATTGCACGAATCAGAATGTCTCTGCTTGCAGGATATACGACCAGCCGCGTATTTTCTGCCACCTTTTTCCCATTTAATATTTGAGCTGCGATGCGTATGTCTTCCATCCTCCCATTGGTGCATGAGCCTATGCACACTTGATCGACATCAACCCCCTCGAACTGCGTTACCGGGGCAACGTTATCCACGCGGTGCGGATATGCGATCATCGGCTCCATCCCTTCGACCTCGACGACGATTTCATCAGCATAGGTCGCATTCTTGTCAGGAGCGAGCGTCCGGTACTCCTGTCCTCTTTTATGAGATTCAAGAAATGCCCTTACCTTTGAATCCGTCTGGCACAAGCCTGTTACAGCTCCTGCTTCGATGGCCATGTTGGACATCGTCAGCCTGGATTCCACGCTCATGGCATCCACCCCATCCCCTAAAAATTCCATGGACATATATGTGGCACCATCTGCGGTTATCTCTCCGATTGTGTGCAGTATCACGTCCTTGGAGCACACATGCTTTGGCAACGTTCCTGTCACCTCTATTTTAAACGATTCAGGAACCCTGAGCCATGTCTTACCATATGCCATGATGGCCGCTATATCTGTACTCCCCATCCCGGTGGCGAATGCACCAAGTGCGCCGTGCGTACACGTATGACTGTCTCCCCCTATGATGATATTCCATGGTGCGGCGAATTTCTCCACGACGATCTGATGACAGATTCCATCACCGTTCTCGAAGAAATATGGCATTTTGTTCTCCTTCGCAAATTTGCGCATGAAAATGTGAACATTGGACGCTTTTTCACTTGGGGAAGGAGACGCATGGTCGCACACGCCTGCCACTTTATATGGGTCGTATACCTTCCGCGTCGACAGTCCAGATTCCATTTGCCGAATCGCAAGTGGCATGGTGCCATCGTGAGAGAATACGAAATCAACTGGAACGATGACGGTGTCACCTGTTGAAACATCAGCCCCGCGTTTGTCTGAAAGTATTTTTTCTGCCATCGTCTTGTACATAAAATCACAGCCCTCTTCATGATAATGTTACACATTTCTTATATATATCTTAACCAAGAATATCATAATAGGATAAGAGAGATGAATGAAGAAAAAAGATATCAAACTCGAGATTGGCAAAGCCGCGGTTAGATTGGCAAATAAAATTGGTGCCGCCGCAATCATCATCGTCGATGAGAAATATATGCAAAAAGACCTCAAGACGAAGATTCCGATAGTAATCAGCCAGATAGAAGGCGGCATTGAAGGTATTCGTGATGAACTGGTCATCAATCTACTTTCCAGAACATCTACCAGAATTGACAAAATGCGGGACGCCGTCATGGACGCATATGTTGATGGGAAAATCAAAGCGGATGACCGGGTAGTCGGTATCGTTGGAGGGAATTCACTCGACGCCATCATAGTATGTGATGTCAGAGGAGAGGGCGTTATCAAGGAAATAGATAAAAGCGCCGACAGAGCAAATCCAGAGGTGCTCAGAGCTGTTTTGAGGCTGGCGCTGGAATTGGGATACGAAGGGAAGGAGGGCAAACAGATTGGAACTGCCTTTATTCTGGGGGACTCGGATGAAGTTCTCAAACGGTCGCACCAGATGACGCTTAATCCATATCACGGACATGAGGATAAAAACAGAGATGTGGCAATCCCAGATAACTGGGAGTCGGCCAAGAATTTTGCGCAGTTAGATGGAGTATTCGTCATCCGTGAAGATGGCCATATTTTGGCAGCAGGCAGGTATTTAGATATCGATGCAAGAGACATACGGGTCCAGAAAGGATTGGGAGGACGTCATGTCGCAGCAGCAGCGATAACTCGTGATACGCAGGCGATTGCCGTTACGGTATCTCAGAGTGGCGGGATAGTGAGAATATATAAGGATGGACTGCAAATCGCTGAAATCGCACCCACCATCCGATTTTTACACAGGAGTTACAGTTGATATCTGTTTAGAGGTTGTGATGAACCGAAATATTAGAATAGAAAATATCATCCAGACACCAGTCGAACAGCAGGAGATCGAGCTGGTAGAGCGAAAAGGGATAGGTCATCCGGATTCGATATGCGATGGAATCGCAGAGGCGGTCAGCCGTGCGCTATCGAATGAGTATCTAAAGCAGTTTGGCAGGATATTGCATCATAATACTGACCAAGTTGAATTGGTCGGCGGTGAGGCATCCCCTGTCTATGGTGGAGGAGATGTGATAAAGCCGTTGTATATACTGCTGAGCGGCAGGGCCACCACCTACATCGGCAATGAGAAGATACCTGTTGGAGAAATCGCCCTTGAGGCCGCAGGGGAGTATTTAACAAGCACCATAAATAATATAAAATCCTCACACGTAGTCTTAGAGCAGCGGTTGGGACAGGGCTCTGTGGACCTTGTAAATATTTTTAAGCGTGGCGGAATCCCCAAAGCAAATGACACATCCTTTGGAGTGGGTCATGCTCCCCTCTCGGAAACCGAAATGATCGTATATGAGGTGGAGCGGGCAGTGATGAACGATTTTAGGAAAAGACAACTGGCGACTGGAGAGGATTTCAAGATAATGGGATTGCGGGAAGGAGAGCATATCAGCCTAACGGTTGCAGATGGATTCGTATCCAGATATGTAGATGATATCAATCACTATGTGGCGATAAAACAAGAATTGGCAGAATATGTTTTGAATGTCGCAAAAAAATACACCGACCGCGACGTATCGGTGGCCGTCAATACAGGAGATAATTATGAAATCGGTTCTGTATATCTCACCGTGACAGGGACGTCAGCCGAGATGGGCGATGACGGTTCTGTGGGCAGGGGCAATCGCTGTAATGGGTTGATAACACCAAATCGGCCGATGAGCATGGAAGCGTCCAGCGGCAAGAATCCGGTAAACCACGTTGGCAAGATATATAACCTGTTGTCCAATCAGATAGCACACGATGTGGTGGAAATCGTCGATGGCATTGAGGAGATATACGTGCGCATTCTATCTCAAATCGGGCACCCGATCGACAACCCCAAGGTCGCAAGCGCGCAAATCATACTGGAAAATGGCACCAATATGAAATCGATTAAATCCAAGGTCGAAAGCGTGTTCGACGAATGGTTATCAGACGTCACAAATATTACGAAGATGGTGGTGGAAGGAAAGCTAAAGACGTTTTAGATTTAGCGGATAAAAAAAGATGAAATGCGATAAGTGTAACAGTCCGGCAGTCATTCATCAGCGATATTCTGGCATGCACTTGTGCAAGGGGCATTTCAAGGACGACGTCGAGCGCAAGATTAAGAGCGTCATCCGAAGACACAGGATGATAGAAAAGAACGATACCATTGCGGTTGCACTGAGTGGAGGAAAGGACAGCATTGTTACGCTGCATATATTGGATTCCTTATTTGGCAGGCGCCCTGATATTCAGCTGACCGCTATTATCGTCGACGAGGGAATCAAAGGGTATCGCGCAAAAACGATCGAAACTGCAAAAGAGGTCTGCAAAGCGATTGGGATGCCGCTCACCATCGTATCATTTGCCGAGAAATATGGGGCAACGCTGGATGAGATGATGGGCCAGGGAACAGGTCCAATGCCATGCTCCCTGTGTGGCGTGTTCAGAAGGATTTTATTAAACAAGACCGCCAAGGCATTGGGCGCCACCAAGGTGGCAACCGGGCACAATCTGGATGATGAGGCGCAGGCGGTACTGCTAAATCTGCTGCGCGGCGATGTCGATCGGCTGGCAAGACTCGTTCCAGCAAGAGTTCAGCCAGGTTTAATTCCGCGAATAAAGCCGTTGAGAAACGTTCCAGAAAAAGAGGTGGGCCTTTATGCACTACTCGACGAATTGCCCATAAACTTCGATGAATGCCCATATGCGGGACGATCGATGAGGGAGGAGATACGGGAGATGCTGAACGACTTTGAGGTAAAACACCCGGGTACCAAATACGCGTTAATGCGAAGTTTTGAAAAAATGTCCGAGATGTTGGGAAGGGAATGGGTACAGGCAGACCTTCTGCAGTGTGGTATCTGCGGCGAACCAACGACTAACAACACATGTCAGGCATGTAAACTATTGGAAATGTTGGAGTCTCCCTAGGACTACAACTGTTGAAGAAATAAAAAAGAAAAAAACCACTATCGAATTACATCGATAATGGTCTTCTCCTGTTCTGGCGTGTAGCAACCAAGCACGGCGCTGGACGCATCGGCGTTGCTTGGTCCGAGTACTTGCGCAGATTGAACCCCTGTCATGATGGCCATCACTCGTACTTTACCGTCGAATTCCTTGTTGATTCGTGCACCCCATATCACATTCGCATGTGTGTCGAGTTCATATGTGATCGATTTGGTAATTTCCTCGGCTTCGCGCAGTGTCAGGTCCGACCCTCCAGTAATGTGAATCAGGGCACCCGTTGCTCCCCGATAATCGACATCCAATAGCGGGTGATCCAATGCATTGCGCACCACGGCATCTGATTTGCCCTGCCCCTTTGTCTCGCCGACCAGCATGACCGCAACCCCACCACAAGACATGATGGTCTTGACGTCTGCAAAGTCGAGATTTATCATCGATGGCTGTGTTATCGTTTCAGATATGCCCTTCACCGTCTCTGCAATCAGTTGGTCCATCACTGAGAACGCCTGTTCGATTGGCAGATTCGGCACGTATTCTAAAAGTCGATTATTATCCAGAACGATTACGGTGTCCGCAGCACCTCTGAAAGTTTCCAGTCCTTCTTCTGCCTTGATCATTCGAGCTCGTTCCACTCTGAATGGAGACGATACCATCCCAACGACTATTGCGCCCTGTTCTTTTGCGACTTCTGCAACTACTGGCGCAGCTCCTGTGCCGGTTCCACCGCCCATGCCTGCGGTGATGAACACCAGATCGGCGTCCTTCAAAATCTCTTCAAGCGTCCCTCGCGCGAGTTCAGCAGCCCGCCTTCCGATATCTGGATATCCTCCAGCACCGAGACCTCTCGTGAGTGTTTTGCCCACTAAAATCTTTTTGTCTGCGTTGACTATGTCCAGATGCTGTTTGTCAGTGTTTAATGCTATTGTCTCAGCGCCTTCGACTCCCATGTTATGTAGTCTATTGGTCGTATTATTCCCGGCTCCGCCGCATCCTATAATCTTAATCTGCGGCAGTCCAAATTCTTCAAAATAATCGCTGGCGTCTGTGGATTGTCTGCACACTTGCTCTTTTTCAGCATACCTTAAGGCTTCTTGTATTATCGATTGCATTTCCCATCCCCTCCTGTATTTTACCTATAACTTAGAAATTACCATATATAATATTATGGGTTCTTATATCATCTATGAATATAATGTTGGTAACAATGCCATTTTGCTGATCGAAGCTAAAAATTGAGGCGCCCAGGTCGGGATTCGAACCCGAGTCGAAGCCTCGACAGGGCTTCATGATAGGCCGCTACACTACCCGGGCATAACATAAACGGATTGACGCCAGCATCCTACATTCGCCCGTATACATTCGTTCAGTAGAAACAAGGATTGATCCCGCCTCCCAGATTTGAACCGGGGACATCGCGGTATCTGCGCGGTAATGCGTGCATTACACACCATCAAACTACAGCCGCGCACTCTACCAGGCTGAGTTAAGGCGGGCTATATGACAATATCAACCGCTATATTTATCTTTTTCTATCATGCATCATATCGCGTGTATCATATCAAAACTCATCATCCTGCATATAGCTTCGCCCAAACTTCAGCGCAAGCTCTGCTTTCATCAGCTCCCTCCCCAGATATGCAGCATGCTCTGGCGCGGATACTAAGCCCATATCATGGATCGTGTCGAAAATTGCCTTTGCATTCGTGCCAGTTATACATGTCTCGTCATGCTTGGCGATGATCTTCCCATCATGAAGTGCAATTCTGAAACACCCTGCAGGGTCTTGCACCCATTCCGTGTGGGGTTTAGCTTCAATTGGATTTTCGACCTCTATTTTATCTTTTCTGCGCCTTTTCTCCTTGATGACCAAGAGGTCCAAGCCCAAATCCTTGGGGGCTGTATTCCTTATCTCAGCAAGGAACATCATCTGTGCAGCGGTCTTTAGTTCCGAAATACTCCCCTTTGCCTTGTCGCTGTACTCCGGCGTGAATAATATGCTGGCGCCAAGTTCCATGGCTATGCCTGCCAGGGTTGCGTTGACGCCGATGGAGTCCGCGTCTACTAATTCTGTAACGTTGCCTGCACCAAAAAACAGCGGTATATCGCTGAATTGCCGAAATTCACGATACAGCATCAAAGAATCGACCAGTCCGTGCCCAATTGGATTGAGAATTGGGTCTGCGATAACCTTTTTGATTCCGATATCTTGTGCCAGTTCTATGTTCCTCTGGAGGCTCTTTAAATCGCCGTCCCCTATTATCACAGCTGCTATATCCTGCTCTATGATGGCATTGCCAACTAACTCCATGTTATCGCTGTTCAAACTCAACACCATATCGATTCCCGCCTCGATACCGGCAAGGATCAGATCCGGGTCGAGCGTATCAATGCTGATCGGAACATCCAGATGGGATGCCGCTTTTACAGCGCATCTCACTTCAGCAGGCGTCGCGTCTATGGGCACCCCAAGGTCGATGATGTCTGCACCATCGAGAATATAGTCACTGCCAACCTCCTGAAGCACATCGGGGTCCAAGTGCGTAGCATCCACTATTTCCCCCATCACCTTCATAATGGAGTTGCCACCTATTCTTAGATTTTTTATCTCAAAAGAGTAATCCGCCTTCTTCTCCATCCCATGAAGTATATCCATTGCTTCACTGTGTTTTTTATCGGATAGCAATTGACAGGCCGGTATCGTATGGGAGAGGTCGATGGAATCGATGTATGGCAGCACAATATCCAAGTCATATGCATGTTTCGGTCCAAGCCTGATTTTAACTCCGAGCTCCATTTCAATGTTTGAAAAATCACCAGAGGCGAGACCAGGAACCAATACTATGTCATACGAATCGAGGTTTGAGATGGAACGCAATAATTTTGGCGTGATGAATGCCCCTATACTCACATCCAGCGCCAAAACATCGGCTCCACTGCCAACTGCTTTTTTTACCGAATCATATGCTTTACTCCCCGTTACAACCAAAACTCGCATATTTGTATCGACCTCAAAACAGGCTTGGAATCTCGTTTGGATTTTTCAGAACGGCAATGCCATCCATGGACCGCAGCGCCTTTACATTCTGCGCATCGATGTCGCGCACCCTGCACTCGACGAAACCTCCTCTAATGGCGCTGTGAGGGCAGCAATCCACGCACAGCCCGCATCCATCGCACTTGAGGAGGTTTATCTGGTCGGTGATGGCATTCTTTGGACATTTCTCCCGGGGCGGACAATCATCGCACTTTTCACACATCTCCCTGTCTATGAAATATGGCATTTCAGATATGAGCGTGCCAGAGACATCCACCGGCACGATATGGGCGGGTGTTCCACCTTTAAGGGTCTGCGCAACTGCATTGGTAATCAACGAGTCGGAGATGCCATGCACGACCTTTGCGACGGTGTTCGATGTCGCAGGTGAGATTATCAGCGCATCATATTTTCCCAGCAGAAAGCGCCCGGTCTTTGAAAAACTCCTGCCAGAACAGCTCTCTAAAAAGAGCTCCTGTAGATATTCTCCATTGGATATTTCGCCCATTTTATCGAACAGGCCATACATGCGCAACACCTCTTCTCCTGCGCTAGATACGAATGTCGTGATTTGATGTTCCCGTGCAAGCGTCCTGAAAACGTCGTAGCTCTCCTTCAGAAAGTGTCCTGCGCCGGTGATCCCCCATGCGATGTTCATTTCATTACCTCGCGGTTCTGCTAATGCATAGATTGGCAACTCAAATTACTATATACTTATTGTATTATTGCACCTTTCCATCAAAAAGATTAAATGTGAGGTGTTTAATATGTTGTTAGCCGAAAATGCGTTCAA
>JAJOKI010000105.1 GCA_021129915.1 Methanocellales archaeon
AGCGATAAGCAAAAGGATAGACGGCGAATCTGCAAGAGAAGCCACAGAGGTAATGGCTGGATGGATTACAGGGGGCAAAGTAAAGACATACGATCTCAACAAGAAGAGGATGATTCGTGCATCTGAAATCGCAATGGAGATGAAGAAGAAAATCGAGGGATTCTTCGAGGTGTTATAGAAGCTAAAGAAATTGGAAGGTGCCATTCCCTCAGCCACGACAGCACTGTGAGAACTTCTATAAGTGAAACAAACTTATACACGAGATGAAGATGGCTGGTATATTGCAACCGTGCCCTCTCTGCCGGGCTGTATTTCTCAGGGTAAAACAGAGGGGAATGCCAAGAAAAACATCAAAGAAGCCATCAAATCAACTGTAGCTGTGACGATATAAATATCTAGAGAACTCTTTCCGAAAAAATTAAATAAAGTTAACTTGACCAAGCTCCCAGTTGTTTCTGGTAAAAGATGTCATCAAAGTTCTTTCTAAAGACAATCCCATATCACGATGAATTGAGAGGTATTATTAAAGAGACTGATCTCACAGTGAAAGAATTTATGAGATTACTGTAGTAGTTGGGAAATCACTTCTTCAGCCACGGCATCATAGCTCTTAGTTTTTTACCGACTTCCTCGATTTGATGCTCGGATTCATGGGCGACCAGCGTATTGAAAACGCGACGGCCAGTTTGATTCTCTCTAATCCACTCCCTGGCGAACTCTCCTTCCTGAATCTCTCTCAGAATCTCCAACATGGCATCTCTGGACTGCTGGTTTATTATCCTCCTGCCCCTTGTCAGACCGCCATACTCCGCGGTATCCGATACCGAATGCCACATCGATGTCAGACCGCCTTCATATATCAAATCGACGATAAGTTTGAGCTCATGCAGTGATTCAAAGTATGCGACCTCTGGCTGGTAGCCCGCCGCTACCAACGTCTCAAATGTCGCTTTGATCATCTCGGTGACGCCGCCGCACAGGTCCACCTGCTCGCCAAATAAATCCGTCTCCGTCTCTTCCTTGAACGTCGTCTCGATTAGCCCAGCCCTGGTACATCCAATTCCTCTGGCATAAGCAAGCCCAATATGTCGCGCATTTCCACTACTATCCTGGTGAACTGCAAGCAAACCAGGCACACCCGCACCTTCCTGATACATCCGCCTGACGAGATGTCCCGGACTCTTGGGGGCTACCATGAATACGTCTACATCTTTTAATGGGGCTATCTGCTCGAAATGTATGTTGAATCCGTGCGAAAATCCCAATGCATTGCCCTTCTCAAGTCCTGGGAGTATCTCATCTTTATAGACCGTTGCCTGTACATGGTCTGGCAGCAGTATCTGTATGATATCTGCCATCGCTGCCGCCTTTTTGATTGACGCGACCCTCATGCCATCTTTTTCCGCCCGGTCCCACGACTTCCCACCATACTTTCTAGCGCCAACCACCACGTCCAGCCCAGAGTCCCTCAAATTTTGTGCCTGAGCGTGCCCTTGGCTCCCGTAACCAATAACCGCGATTTTTTTGTCCGCAAGCACGGCCATATCCACATCTTCGTCATAAAAAATTCTTGCCATTAAATATCACCTATTCTATTCCCTTTGTGCCCCTAAGTATAGAGACCTTTCCCGCTCGCACCATCTCTTTGATTCCGAATCGCTTCAATAGTTGTTCCATTGCATCTATCTTATGACTATCACCTGTGACCTCGATCACCAATGTCCTGGCACCCACATCGACGATTCGCGCCCTGAAAATGGCTGCTATCTGCATGATTTCTGAGCGCGTCCCGGAGTCAACTTCCACTTTAATCAATGCAAGCTCGCGATTAACAGACTCATCTTCCCGGATATCCAGGATCTTGATGACGTCTATAAGTTTGTTCAGCTGTTTAACGACCTGTTCCACGACATGGTCATCTCCTGCAACTACAATGGTCATTCTCGAAATATCAGGATTATGGGTTAGCCCCACACTCAGACTGTCGATATTGTAGCCGCGTCTGCTGAAGAGTCCGGAAACGCGCGCCAGCACGCCTGGCCTATTCTTTACGAGTACTGAAAGTGTATGCTTCATTATGCCAACTCCTTTTCTCCTTTAGCCGATTATCTCATTTATAGCTGCACCTGCAGGTACCATCGGAAATACATTTTCTTCAGGAGCGACCTTGAAATCGATGACTACTGGCTTATCAGAGTTTACTGCCTCCTCTATCGCTGATTTTACTCTCCCTGGCCTGGTTACTTCTATGCCAAGTGTCCCATATGCCTCTGCAAGTTTCACAAAGTCTGGATTAGCGTCCAGACGAGTTGCAGAATATCGCTTATCATAGAATAACTCTTGCCACTGTCTGACCATTCCCAAAAACCCATTGTTCAGGATGGCCACTTTAACGGGAATATCATTTGATATGGCGGTTGCAAGTTCCTGAGAGGTCATTTGGAAACTCCCGTCCCCTGCGATGTCAAAGACGAGTTTATCAGGGCACCCCACCTTGGCACCAATTGCGGCAGGGAAACCATACCCCATCGTGCCGAGCCCTCCAGAGGAGATGAACCTTCGTGGTTCAGTGGACTTGAAGTATTGCGCCGCCCACATCTGATTTTGTCCTACTTCCGTGGTGATGATGGCATCACCGTAGAGTTTGCATATCTGCTCGATTACATACTGCGGTTTGATTTCTTTATCGCTGCGGCCATATTGCAGAGGAAACTCCTTTTTCCACGCCTTTATTTTCTCATTCCATTTGGATTCCCGTTTCTGTCTTAATACCTTGATTAACTCTTTGAGTATGGCCTTAGCATCTCCCACGATTGGGATGCTGACTTCGATGTTTTTGCTGATTTCGGCCGGGTCTATATCAATATGGATTACCTTTGCGTTTGGTGCAAAGCTGCCGACTTTCCCGGTCACCCGGTCATCAAATCGCGCTCCAATCGCGATAATCAGGTCCGACTCGGTCATCGCATAATTCGCATATTTTGCGCCGTGCATCCCGAGCATCCCGAGGGACAGTGGATGCGTTTCAGGGAATGTCCCTTTGCCCATCAGCGTCGTCACTACCGGGGCTAGAATTAATTCTGTCAGAGTGCGCAATTCATTATGGGCGCCCGAAATTACAACTCCGCCGCCGGCATAGATGATGGGTTGTTCTGCCCGCATTATACTCTCTGCCGCACGCTTGATTTGAAGCGGATGGCCGCCGTATGTGGGCCTATAACTATCCAGTTTAACCTTTTGAGGATACTCAAATCCTATTTTTTCTGTTTGTATATCTTTGGGCAGGTCAATTAAAACAGGACCCGGGCGCCCTGTCGAAGCGATGTGAAAAGCCTCTTTTAGAGTCATTGGCAGGGTCCTGGCGTCTTTTACAAGATAATTGTGTTTGGTAATCGGAAGCGTAATCCCTGTAATGTTCACCTCTTGAAACGCATCATTGCCTATCATGCTGGTGGGCACTTGACCAGTGAACGCCACCAGGGGTACGGAATCCATATATGCGTTGGCGATGCCGGTCACCAGATTCGTCGCACCCGGCCCAGACGTCGCTATGCACACGCCCGTGCGCCCGGTAGCACGTGCATACCCATCCGCAGCATGAGCCGCACACTGTTCATGTCGTACAAGAATATGCTTAATATTCGAGTCATACAACTCATCATATAATGGCAACACCGCGCCCCCTGGATATCCAAAAATAACTTCGATGTTCTCCTTATACAGGCACTCGATTACCGCTTCTGCTCCCGTCATTTTAGGCTTCTTAATCATTTTACTTCCTGTTGCAATGCACCAGATGGGACTTCAACACAACCGATTAATTCCTTCCACCACCGCTTCAACCGATGCCATTATAATGTCGGCCCTTGCGCCCCTCGCTGTAACCATCTTTTCATCTTTACTCAATTTGACCCATACCTCGACAAGCGCATCCGTACCTCCTGTGATTGCCTCTACTCGATATTCTTCCAGTTTGATGTCAGCAGTATCGGCGATTGCCTTTCGCAATGCATTGATGGCAGCATCGACAGGACCTATCCCTGTGCCTGATTCAACTATCTCTCGATTGTCCATTATTAACTTAACCGAAGCTGTTGGAGTTACCTTGTTTCCGGAGACGACGGTCAGTTCCTCCAGCTTTACTTTGGCCTCCCGATAGATGCCCAATACTGCCTCTGCAATTGCCTGTAAATCAGCATCCGTAACGCGCTTTCCCTTATCACCGAGCTCTTTGATACGCTTGGTAATCTCGCTTACCTGTTGCCCGTTCGCCTCGAGTCCAAACTCCTTTAACGCCATCTTAACTGAACTTTTTCCCGCGTGCTTACCGAGGACAATTTTTCTCGTTCTGCCAACTATCTCCGGCGTAATTGGCTCGTAAGTAGATGTGTCAGCCAGGATGCCATGTGTGTGAATGCCTGACTCGTGGGTGAAGGCATTATCTCCAACGATCGCTTTGTTTGGCGCGATTGGAACACCTGTCAGACGACTGACCAATCGGGAAGTCTTATATAAATTTGTAGTGTTTATCTTCGTTTTGCAGCCATATAACGCATCCAGGGTCATGACCATCTCTTCAAGAGAGGTGTTTCCAGCCCTTTCTCCGAGTCCGTTCACGGTGACGTGCACCTGCTGGGCTCCTGCTTTGAGCGCTGCAATTGAGTTTGCGGTCGCAAGTCCAAAATCATCATGGCAGTGCACACTGACCACCACTCCTAATTCTGCGAGTTTCTTGAATATAATTTCAGTTCGCTCAGGAATCAACACCCCGACGGTGTCACAGAAGCACAGGCGATCTGCGCCAGCGGATATCCCCTCTTTATATAACGAGATAAGATAGTCCAAATCCGCCCTCGATGCATCTTCTCCGCTCAGTTCAACTATTAAGCCATGCCCCTTCGCATATTCCGTAACGTCTACCGCCATTTGCAGTACGGTTTCCCTATCCTTCTTCAATTTTTGCTGGATATGAAGGTCTGAGACGGGCACGACAAGATGCACCGAGTCCACGTTGCATTCCAGCGCGAAATCTATGTCACTTTTTAGTGTCCTGGTAAAACTGCAGATTTCTGCGTTCAGGCCTTCACCTGCGACCGCTCTGATGGCAGCCCGTTCACCCTCGGAGGTGATTGCAGACCCTGCCTCTATCACATGAACGCCCAGCGCATCGAGTTGACGGGCAATCCATAGTTTTTCATCTGTTGTAAGCGAGACGCCTGGCGTCTGCTCTCCATCCCTAAGCGTTGTGTCAAAAAATTTTATGCCCTTGAACGAGGTGGCCATCTATCTTTACACCAGTACGCTAATCTATGTTTACCAAATATCAAGTTTTGGATTGTCATCTTACAAACCATTCTCAAATATCTCGAACTAATAATCCCTTTTAAATGAACAGCGGGGCAAACACCAGTGCCACTATTCCCATCAACTTGATGAGGATGTTCAAAGAGGGGCCAGACGTATCCTTAAACGGGTCGCCTACGGTGTCCCCTATGACTGCAGCGGCATGGGTTTTCGTGCCCTTGCCCCCAAGGTTCCCCGCTTCGATATATTTTTTCGCATTGTCCCATGCACCGCCAGCATTTGCCATCATAATCGCAAGCAGGAACCCCGTGACGATCGCACCAACTAGAAGACCTCCTAAAGCCTCTGGGCCAAGAATCATGCCAACGGCGAGTGGCACTGCTATCGCCAGCATTCCAGGGACGCCCATCTCTCTCAAAGCCACGACCGTGCTTACATCTATACATTTCACATAATCTGGCTTTGCCGTCCCCTCCATCAGTCCCGGTATCTCTTTGAATTGCCTGCGCACCTCGTTAACGATCTGGAATGCGGCCTTTCCAACCGACTCCATCGTGATTGCAGAGAATAAAAACGGCAGCATGCCGCCTATGAACACGCCGGCGATGACTGATGGCTTGGTGACGTCTATGGTCTCTAACCCGATTACCATACGGTATGCTGAAAATAGCGCCAGCGCGGTCAAAGCCGCAGAACCTATGGCAAAGCCCTTGCCGATGGCTGCGGTCGTGTTTCCAACTGCATCCAGTGCCTCGGCTCTTTCCCTTATCTCTGGTCCCATCCTGGCCATCTCTGCAATTCCTGCGGCATTGTCTGCGACCGGACCATAGGTATCTGCAGCGAGAGTTATGCCCAGTGTGGAAAGCATACCAACAGCAGCTATCGCAACTCCATACAATCCAGCAAAATGATGTGCCAATATGATTGCAAGGCATACCACGATGATTGGCGGGAGGGTGCTGTGCATACTGACCGACATTCCTCTGATGATATTCGTCCCAGCGCCCGTTTGAGAAGACTCCGCAATCCTTTGTACAGGCGCCCTATCTGGCGAAGTATAATACTCTGTAGAGAGGCCGATCAGTATGCCAGCAATCAAACCCACAATCGTTGCATAAAACACGCCCACGTCACCCAAAACGACCATGACCACGACGTATGCCATAATCGCCATAAATACAGCGCTCGCATATATCCCTTTATTCATTGCAGCGCTCAAGTTCGCATCATTGCCCACTCCCACGAAGAATGTGCCGATAATCGAGGATATGATTCCTACACCTGCGAGCAAGAGTGGAAGCACCATGGCATCGGGACCCATATCCCCTGCCAAATATGCGGCCAATCCTATCGCCATCGTTGCAATAATGGAACTGACATACGATTCGAATAAATCTGCCCCCATCCCAGCCACATCGCCGACGTTATCCCCGACATTATCGGCTATTACCGCTGGATTTCTCGGGTCGTCCTCTGGGATCCCCTTCTCGACTTTGCCGACCAGGTCAGCGCCGACGTCCGCTGCTTTGGTGTATATTCCGCCGCCGACTCTGGCGAAGAGCGCAATGGAGCTGGCGCCGAATCCGAACCCAAACAATACGGCAGGGTCTCCAAATATATAGTACATGCCACTTACGCCCAGCAGGCCCAGCCCCACTACCGCCAATCCCATCACTGCGCCGCTTGAAAATGCGATTTTAAGCCCAGCTCCTAACCCCTCTCGGCACGCATTGGCAGTTCTCGCATTGGATTTGGTGGCGACTCTCATTCCTATGTTTCCTGCTAATGCAGATGCAAAAGCCCCGATGACGAACGTCAACGCCGTTTCGATGCCTATTGTAGCGGCAATCACCGCCGATACGATGACGACGAAACCGATTAGCATTTTATACTCTCTGTTCAAAAATGCCATCGCACCTTCTTGAATCGCGTCAGAAATTTCAATCATCTCTGGCGTTCCGGCATCCTGTTTGAGGACGTTCCGTGCCAAAAAGGCGGCGAATATTAAACTTACGATACCAACAATCAGTGCGAACAATATCAAATCCATCCCATCTTCTCCATAACCATTGTATAAAAGTTGTTTCCACTTCTCACTACTGGTTTATAATATTTGCTGTTTTTTACTTATATGTGTCTCAGCAAACACCTTTGATAATATTTAATCAGGTTCTGTCGCATATTCGGGTCATGATAATTTTTACCCCATCGACGCTCTTGGAAATGACATATATAATTTTTAAAATTATGTACTCAGAGAAATTTTTAATTTCTCGAAAATGCCCCTAAGTCGCGACAAAACCTTTAATCAAAATATTATATACTTGGTAAGATTACTCTTACTTAGGTGATATTTATGGATGTTGGTATAACTAAGATGAGCACAAAAGGTCAGATCGTTATCCCTAATGATCTAAGGAATGAATTGTTTAGTGTAGGGGAGAAACTTATTGTTATTAAAAATGATGAAATTTAGAATTTGCAAAAAGAACCGAAGAAGCTTTGCAAAGAATTGAACAAGGCAAAGGCGTAAAGATAAATTTTGATGATTTTATTGGCGAGATGAAAAAGTGGTAGATGTAATTTTTGATCTTAAGTAAAAGATAGTTCTATTAAAGAGAGGATAATCAAACAAGTATAAAAGACAATCCGGAAATTGGCAAGCCAATGAAGTATGGAAGAAAAATACATTTCACCCTATCGGCTTTCATATAAATTTGAAAGTAATACTGTTTTTATTCTGGATTTGTATCATAAAATATACAATATATACAATAAGGGCGTTTGATTGCATTTCATCTATATTAAAACCTTTGCACTTTTCATCTTAACGCCAACAGGCCACCACGTATGTTCCATCTGATGGACTCCTCGACCATCCTTCAGATTTCGCCCTTCTTCTCATTCGTTCGCCAGAACTCTCTCAAACAGCCGCCCATACTCCTGTGGCTTGGTCAAAAACTCCAGCAATTTCGGGTCTCTTCTGATGAGTCCGTACATCTCTTTATCCCTGTTCAGCCCAATATCCGGAAAGTTTGCGGGCTTTAAAAATCGAATTTCAGGCACGTCATCATAATTTCCATTCTTGACGAATCCTGAAGTCAGCTCAAAATATGCGGCACCGCCCCTCTCTTTTATGGGGTCATATATCGGCGCAAAGTCATGGGCGACCCAGTTGCACATTTTAAGCTCTTTATTGGAAGGATTTATGGTTATATGTCCGTAATCCGGAGGGATGATCACCTTATCTCCTTTCTGCGCCCTGATCACTATGACATCTGCGACGTGTCCATTCTGGCATTTTTGAAGCAAATAGTGCCCCTCACCACTCAATATCTCATATACCTCTGCATATGATATGTTCGCCCCTGGCGCCCTGGGATGATAGTGTCCAACCGTCTTTACATATTCGTTGCCCAACATACGTGGCGGAATGACCGTGATATCATACCTGAGGTCATTTTCTTCTATAATCTGCCCATCTCTAATACTCAAAGACAGACCCCTATATATATAATATAACTCTGGATTTCCCGCCCCTTTTAACCACCCTCTATCGTAAATGACATCCCTCATGTCATCTAACGTTCTTATGTCGGGTTTCGTCATCGGGGACCTGAATTTAAAACACATAAATACCTATGCAATGTACATCGAGGTATCGATCTGTATGCCATCTATTATCTGATACTTGATAAATTGGGTTGGTACAGGAAATATGCCACGTATTTTGGGTATGATAAGTCTGTTGTACATATTTTCGCCTACCCTTTCGGATTCGATATCAAAGATTACATCACACGTATTGCTATGTGCCTCCACGATTTTATCCTCATAAATGCCTTTTAAGACATATAGATAGGAGACACTGTTGGTCTCTTTGGTCATATCATATATCTGGTCGAGCAGTTCTCTTATCCTGCCGTGGCCGACATCCAGTTCGAGGAAGAAAGAATATGTGTCAATAACGCAGACGAAGTCCTTATTTTTCCTCAATTTCTCAATTTCAGCGGAAAAATATGCAAGAATCATTTCGTCTCTTTTGTCATCTCCTGCCCTTCCGATATTCTTGCGATACTCGTTGTATATGTCAATGAAACTTATGTTGTCAGTATTCAAACCGAAGTCACTGATATTTTGTTTTATATATTTGGCCCCCCTGTCTGTAGCAAAGTAGTATGCCTTTTGTGCAGTAGCAAAATAATACAGAAAAATTTCTGACATTGACCTGGGGCTTGATCTAAAAAGGACCACTGATCCATTGGGCAGACCCCCTCCCAGGCGCCGGTCCAGTGCTTGGATGCCGGTACTCTTTTTCATGTTCATTTTTGTCACATGCTTTTCCTGTTCTGCCACAATATATCCCCTCTCCAAGTTCGCTGCTATATGGCCATATTTCTATGGTAGTATTTGAAGCTATTGTATTTGAATATAACGCTGTTGAAATCTGGAGGAATTGAGAAACGAGCGCCTTAAATGAATAAGAATACCAGATATGCAATGCACATCATTATGATTGAATGCTTTAGACCTGATAATACATTGCCTTCGCCCATCTGTCCAGCGATCAATCCGGAAAAAAAACCCTGCACTATAACAGCATGAAAAAATATGCGCATAAACACGTCAACATCAAAAGCTCCCATGAAGAATGGAGCGTCAGCACCAGCGGCCCCGGCGCCAGCCATCATGGGCAAAAACGCTGCAGACATGGTTACGATGACGAATAGAAAAACGAAAAATGCCATATATATGATGACCACATATATGATCATCTGACCGAGGCGCTCTTCTTCCAGTCTTTGATATGCTATGGCATCTTTTGCTGCTATATTCAGCACGACCTTTGTGTTTCCACTTACTTGATTTGCCTTGATTAATAGCGTTATAACTCGCGACACAGGACCGGACATAATTCTGTTCCCGAACCGCTTAAATGCATTCTCAACTGTCGTGCCCCATTGCAGGTCCTTCCATATCTTTTTTACCTCAGTGGTTAAACTGCCGAGGTTCGATTTGGATATCAGTTCGATAGATTGGGGCAAGGTCATCCCGGTTTCGTTTGCGCTCGCTACTTTTTTCAAAAAGGTTGGCATCTCGTTCATCAACTTTTTCTGTCTCCGTGATGATGTCTCAAAGAAAATCGCCAGCGGGAATATCACTATGAGTAAGGTGAATATAAAATAGTCGTCCAGTATGCTGACCGCCGTGTCGAAGGTCGTTAACTGTTCCTGGTAAATGAATGCCACGGTAAGGAGGAAGATTATTCCAATCGGCATGCTTAAATAGAGAGTATAGAACGGATTTTCGAATAGACTCTTAAATGGGTTTCTCAAAAAATTTTTGAATTCTACAGATTTCCTGCCACTTTCAATGCTTTTTATTGATATATCATCTTTGGTCCCTTCCGCTATTTGGACTTTGTACTCATCTACTTCTTCGACTTCAAACGTTGTGGCACTTATCGCACCCGTGGGATTAAGCATGTCGATGATGACGATGAACATACACGAGCCAATCGGCAGAGCTGCATAAATCAATAGATATAACATCATCAAATCCCCTGGCCCCATCGCGGCCATAACAAAGAATGTAATCACGAGGAACAGGGGGCCTGCTACGAAGACGGTGACGTATGATTCTGCGATCAATCCCAGCGTTTCTAGGAATCTACGTTGGTCTCTGAGTGCCTTTTCTAGGTAATCTTCTGATTTGTCAGATAGATATGCGGTTATGTTGCCACCCCCTTCTATTATCGACAGCAGATTCACGACCAGGTCCTGGAAATTATCAGAGGGAGATATATCGGCTGCATTTTGAATCGCAGTTCTTAAATCCTGTCCAAAAAAGTCCATGTTCCTGACGACCGTGCTCGCTTCTTTCGCCGCCTCTCCATATATCGTGGACTCGCCCAGCGACCTGAATATATCGATGATATTCATTCCGCCTCGACTGAGTGCATACATGAACGTGACGGCATACGGAAGTTCTCGGTCTATTTTGATCTTTCTCTCGCCGGCAACAAACCGTGGCATCAGCATCATAATCGCATATGTCGCACCTCCTACTATGATGGCTAATATGGCCATTAGAAAGAGAGATAAAAAAACCGCCCTATACTCAAATATCCACCAGAGTGCTGGTGGTATTCCGGCTATGATGGCTGGAGGCAGGATGGCAGGGGGCAAACCGACCAGATATATGATGATGATGGCAAGCGTCAGACCGATGATAGCCCCAAGGAAACCCAGGACCAATGAATATAACTTCGCTTTCGCAACATATACGTCCCAGGAAACCGGGATGCGTGCCTGCCTCAAACTTCTCTCTAACGAGTAGTATTTTTCCATCTCCAGCCTTGGACCAAATATACGAAATGCAAATTTGCTGAACGCATCCATTATGACTACCTCAAAGGGTTTTATCCGCTATCTTCTTCATCAGTCCTTCGGGATCGATATAGTACGCCTGTATAATTTTTATGATTCCTCTGTGGTCTTTCATTCCTTTTTCGAGCGCATATTCGAGGACGGTTTGCCTATTTTTCAATTCCCTATCCAGCTCTTTTTTGTTCCATCCTCTCCGTTGTTGGATTTCCGCTAAAACAAGTGACTCACCAGTTTTTTCAAAATTATCGGCAACCGGGTTCCACACAAAAATATCAGTTGTTTGTATCTGTTTCGTGGTAGGGTCAATATCTGTTATCTCTGCGATAACGTTTGCACGTCGAACGCGTTTCTCGCCGATGTATGCCTGTATCTGGATGGACACAATATCCAGTGCCTGCAACATCGTCCTTGGGACGTTGATGGGTTCGTTCTCCAGCCGGTAAATCACAGACGGCACCGAGTCTGCATGCATAGTCGAGAATGTGGTATGTCCGGTGGACATAGCCTGGAATAATACAAGCGCCTCCTCGCCCCTGACCTCTCCTACGAGAAGATATTCTGGTCGTTGCCGCAGTGCTGCCCTCAACAGTTCGTACATGTCGATTTCGCTGATCTCCCCCCCAGTGAACGATTCTCTTGTTACTTCGGCAATCCAGTTTGGATGGGGCAATTTCAATTCTCTGGTATCTTCCAATGTGACGATTTTTGACTTCGGCGGGATGAACAGGCAGACCGCATTCAACGACGATGTCTTTCCAGAAGCGGTGCCTCCTGCAAATATCAGGCTTTTATTGTTCTCTATACACAGCCAGAAATACGCCATTATCTCTGATGAAAAAGTATTCCAGTTTATGAGGTCGATTGGTGTGATGGGAATCTCCTGAAACTTTCTAATTGTGAACGTGCTGCCTTTTGTAGATACTTCTTTTCCAAGTGTCATCTGGATACGGGACCCATCGATCATCGTCGCATCGATCATCGGGTCTGCGATGGATATATGTTTCCCGCATTGTTGTGCAAGCCTGACCACGAATGAGTTCAGCTCATCTTCCTCGAAGATTATGTTCGTCTCTATGTTTTCATAGTTCTTATGGTACAGGAATATTGGGACATCTGGCCCGTTGCACGATATGTCTTCGATAAAAGCGTCATTCATCAGTGGATGTATCCTTCCAGTTTTCAGGTAATTCCTTCTTATGAAATACAAAATTTTAATAAAGGTTTTTATGTCTACATTTTCCATATAATTCATCATGAGTTCTTTTGTTTTGTCGCTCAGCACTTTTTCTTTGTCTACTATTTTATCGATATCTTCGACTATCAATACATCCTGCAGTCGTGCATGCAGTTCTTTCAGCAGCTCTTTCTCAAAAGGAGTAAGTGCAGGCTCAACGACATAGTATAGATATTCATTCCTCTTATCATTATATAATATTGTGACAAATGCATAGGGTTCGTCCACCCAGTACTTTTCGACTTCTTTATAGCCTTCTTTCCCTTCAAAGATGGCGATTGGGCCATGTTTTTCAGGGTCGTACTTTATGTCATCCAAAATCCCGGCCTGTTTTCTCAATTTATCTAAAAGTCCCATCTTTCTTGCCCCTTTCTCTTATTTTTATCTCCGCTTGTGCCATGGCAATGGTTTTTTCATATCGTTACATTAACACATTATGATTAGATGGTTATATAATATCACATTATTCTTAAATATTAAGAATGGGATAGCTAATAAAAGGAGGATTGATGAGGTGAAGCACAGCAGGAGATTTGTGAATGCCGAGGATGCAGTTTCCCCTGTAGTGGGAATGATATTGATCCTCGGGATCGCAACAGCGATGATTGCCACAATTTATGCAGTGGGGATACCAGTGATAGATGCCGCCAGACACACTGTACATGTGCAGAGTATACAGAACCACATGGGAATCCTCCAGTCAGATATAGCTGATTTAAAGGGCCCTCTTCAAGGAGCTGGACCGTCAAGACGTACTGCGATACAGGTGGGCGGAGGAGCGATTACGGTAATGCCGGATGCCCCGACTACAAGTATACAGGTGAGTTTTGATAACGGCGACGTATTCGGCGCCCCTCTAACAGTTGGAAATATCGAATGCATACTGCGGGACGATTCAGTAGTATTTGAGAATGGAGCAGTGATAGTTAGGTTTGCCCATGGCACACCCATAATGACCTCGCAGCCAGATAATATGTTCATAACGCCTGCAGATGGGACTAATATATCGATACATCTGCGCATGGTCAATCTTACCGGTCCCCTCTCATCGGTGAGTGGCGACATTGTATCTGTCGATTCGAGATTTGTTGGATTTGATGAAAATATCCAAAATCCTCCCGTGGCGAGTGCCCTCAATAAAGACGTCACGATTACGATAACCAGTGAATATCATCAGGCGTGGGCGAGATTCTTTGAGGATGAACTGACTAGGGCTGGATTGACCAAGCGGGCAAGCCCTGATAACACGGGCTTTTACATTCACACAACTGGAAATGTAGTTACAATAGAGATTTACGGCAAAACAGCTGGCGATGATATTTACCTTTCCGTTCACGAAACCATCATAGAATCATCGGTGAGTTAAATTATGAAACTTCTTCATGTCGACACGTCCGCACAGATTATTCCGCTTAGTTACCTTATGTCCCTCATCATCTCCATGATGGTTCTGACAACCGTGGTCCTGTCCTATCAGGGGATGGTTGACGGCACCGCCAGATTTGGATTCGCCGACATCGGGAACGATGTTGCAGGCACGATCATAGATATGCGGCTTGCTGCCAATATGGGCAGCCATGGAACTGTGACGAGAGTGGTGGATATTCCTCCACAAGTGGGAGGGGTTTCATATGTCATCAAAACAAATGCCAATATATTGGTTCCAGGAACCAGCACCCAAGCGATTTTAGTCACTGCAAGGGGTACAGACGTTTACATTCCACTCAATAATATGGAGCATGGCGTTCTCATAACGGGGGAGGTTCCCAGTGGAATGGGGCAGGTCATAGTAGAATATGATATAACCAACAGGACGGTCACTTTGAGGTGAACTATCTTGATTCGAAAAACCGATATTCGAGATGATAGCGGCATTATCAACATAGATTTCATCATCGCGGTATCAATCTTCATGCTCGCTTTCTTCTTTGTATTTTATACCCTCTCAGGTGCGGTTATGCCATACACGGCCGAGTATAACCGGATATATCCAATTTCAAGTCGGGTTACAGATATCCTGGTGAAGGACCCAGGGCTGTGGAATGACGGAACAAATAACGGAACGAATTGGGAGACTAAATGGGGCACAAATCAATCAGCGGTGAAAAGGATAGGCTTCGCGGTTGACGGGGAACAGCATAATGTCCTCGACAAGTTCAAGATAGACGCACTGATGACAAACCACACCGCGGCAGGGAATCTGACCTGGTGGGAATATCCAGTGGATGGAACAGGTGATGGTGAACTGAAAAATGCGACCAGGGCGGTCGGATTAGAAGGATTTAGATTCTACATGCAGATAC
>JAJOKI010000004.1 GCA_021129915.1 Methanocellales archaeon
ATGCGGTGCAGTGCGATTGGTCCAGGAGGAACTGGATGCCGCAATAGAGGGAGTTCAGCAGGGAAATGTGAAGTTGCCACACATCATCGCAGGTGCGGAGACGGTGGTCGACAGGGCGGGATTTTCAAATCCATATGCAAAGGCAAAGGCCATGGCATCGTATAAAATGGCTGAGCTCGTCGCAGAGATGAACGTGCAAACGTGTTTCGTCCTAAGAGAGCCCCCAAAATACATCATGATGGGTGCTGCTGCCCACGAGGTGATGAGGGCTGCAGCGCTGCTCGCTGACACGGCCAGGGAGATCGAGAAGAGTAATGATGTAGTCTCGCGCAGACCTCACGCCGACTCAGGTAAGATTCTGGATAAGAGCGGTTTGTTGGATAAGCCAAGATGAATGTTAGTTGTCATGCTTTCCATCTCCCTTCTATGAATTTACCTATATCAGATGAGTCATTTGGTCCGATGAGGATTTTCCATCCACACAACTGTTCCAATTCTCCGGAAATCCGCGCCGCAAGACCTGGAATAGCCATCTTCTTGTGCCTTACTTTTTTCCCAATACCTGTTTCATCGATGGCTTTTTTTACCCTCGACGCGCTTAATTGTCTGCCTGCAACCGCGGCTTCGACGCCAATTCCATCCGTATCCAGGACGATTAAGTAACAGTCGACCTTAGCGGATTCGATGTCCGACGCGACCGTATAATAAGTCAAAGCAAAGTTCGTGGTCAACAATACTGGTGAGTTCTCATCCGGGGAGCCGAATTCTTTTATGCCTGCTTCAACTCTAACAGGCCTTCGCGGGTCTGTGTACAGGTTTTGTCTCAGGGTGAGGATTGGAAGCAATGCCCATATTTCAATATTGTGTAATATGATCAGGTCAGCATATTTGGCCATCATCAAAGAAGCTGCCATTGCCTCCTTGAGTCCATTCCCTCCCTGTAAATAAACGGCCGCAGGAACGCCCAGTATCGGACGATTAAGCACTTTATCTTCGTCCATGGCGCTTCTTCTCAGCATCACGAATAGTTGTAGCGTGCAGGGACCCAGACGAGAGCCAGGATCGACGACGATATCGTCTATGCCCATTCTTTGTAAGGCGTTTACAACGGATTTTAGTTCTGAAATATCGTTATCTGCGAAAACCGCTACAGGGCAATTGTATTTTACGGCCAGTCCTCCAACTTCTTTCCAGGTATCCTTTGTCGCCGCATAGATCAACGGTTTTTTATGTCCTATAATTTCCAGCGCTTTATTCAGAGCCTCAAAGTTCCAGGAACACAGTATCAGTGCTTTTTTCGTCCGCTTTGCCGTTTCTTCGACGCATTTCTCGAACTTTGCAGCATCTCCTGACCTGTTTCTTATCGCGATCGCCTGTAGGGTAAGCGTCTCGCCGATTCTCTCATGTGAAAAATTGTTTACAAATTTTATCCTTTTCGACAATTCCTCTTTGCCCATCTCATCATGAATATCTATGGCAATGGCGGTTTGGTTAAAATACGTCAGTTCATGCCTATAAAGGACTTCCTCTCCCCCTATACTAACAGGGAGTTCCCCAAAAACCACCTCTCTAACAGCTGGAGCGAGAATTTCTTCTAAAGACTTAAGGCTCTCTCTTTTTAGATGTGGACAGTCCTTGAGTTCGACTTTTCTCTCGATTAGTTGAGAGCCAAAAGCCATGCAGGTCTTCTCGCCGCATTTTTTACAATTGATTTTTGGCAAGTATTTATAGATATCCAGAGACCCTACCTTTTTTCTCACAATCTATCACAGCCCTATCCAGTTCATATCATCAGTTATCTCTTTCTTATCGCTGCTCAGCACGTCAACCATGCTCTTGAAAAGTTCTATAGACGTTGGACATATCATCATGAACAGGTTGCACCCAGCCAACCACAGCGACATGGCGGTTACAGCCTCCCATAAAGGCCCTCTTTTTTCCCAGTCGCCCCATTCAGGTGCTTTCATCCATGCCTCCCTGGCACCCCATGCATTGGTCGTTCCAGAAGCTATCGGCATCTGCAAATCGTCATCGCCCTTCAGAGCTGCCAATCTAATCCGCTCCATCGTGCTGAAGGAAAATTCCAAGCCATACCCAAGAGGTGCGGTGGTGGGGTCCATGATAATGTCTTCTTTTTTAAGACCGATACTAAACAAATGTTTGTTCAGGGTTTTTTGGTTATTGATGTCCAATTGGGTCCAGGATAACACGGCATGACCATTGTCCAGGCATGCACTGCCGATTTTTTTATAATCCAAATTCATACTAACTGAATTAATCAGGCATCTCTCTCCCTGGGCGGCTTCTGCCGCTTTTTTCAAAACTTCGGGGTCCTTATCCGGATTGCCCGAGCCCCCTATTATCATAGGAACTTTTACGGCTTGTAATACATCCTCGACCGTTTTAGCCGCTTCTCGAGCTGTTGTGTCCTTTATGCCCGGGTCGGTGCTTATCAGGTGTATGGTCACCATATCGGCACCATACTTGTCGACGCACAGCTTCGCCCACTCCGCCGGGTCCTCTAAAACCTCTTCGAAATGCATCCTGACCGGACTTGGTAGAGGTATCTTCATGTCAAAGACGTCGAAAGCGACTGCTGGTTTGGAGGGGTTTTCAGATTCAAATGGCATCGTTTTATCTCCGCCGACCGTTATAGAATGGTTCCTTGTTCCGCCTTCTGCCTTTGTATTTCCCAATCTCACCGGGCTAACTTCTCCCCTGTATTTCACCAGGGGTTTTTCAAAAGTCTGCACACTATATTCGGGGGCCACTTTTTTTACTGCGGGTAAAACTGACAGTGGGCTGACCGTCAACTCCAGTTCATCGGCGACGACCTTGATGCCCTCCATCTCGATCTGCTCTGCTTGTTTCAGTGCTTCAATAAGTCTGCTTATATCCGTCATGTTTCCCTCGGGCTGTCAAAGCCGAGTGCGATAGCACCGAGCAACCCGTAAGTTGCGAGAGTTGGCCTGGGTGTTTATAGATATTTAGAATTCCTTTCAATCCCCTATCACCATATTTATGAACCTTGCCTTTTAGTGTTAGGTGATGGCATCCTTTAGGCATTGCCAACTTTCCCATACTTACTGATTTCTTGACTGAGTGACTCTCTAAGAGATTTATCTTTAACCAGAAAGAAAAATCTAATTTCGTTGTCATCAATATAAATTGGCAAGTCCCCTGCAATCTTCTTTAGCTCTTCAGACCTCTCACAAAAGTGTTTTTGAATATTGTTTTGAGTACGAATACGAGGGAAATGCTGATAAATCATCAATATTGAACTTTCATCCATACGCTCATACAAGTCTTTAACTTCACGATATAGAATATGTTTTTCTCTCGACTTTCTAACTTGCAATCCTATATCAGGATCGACAAAAACCAGAGATTTTGACAAGAATTCATTCCCTATTTGCTTGAAGTATTCTCGCCTGTTTTCGTGGGAAAAATATTCGTCCAAAAAATTCCTTAAATCTTTGTTTTTTGTTCCTGCTTTTGCTTTATCGCGATTCCTCTCACCTCCCTGCTTGGTATCATCGTTCTTTGTAAGCATCGGGATGAACGTGAAATGATTAATTGAATCAGTCTCTTCGATGACCCGTAGGATGAGGTCATACTTAAATAAATC
The DNA here is from genome assembly GCA_021129915.1 of Methanocellales archaeon. Classification (GTDB taxonomy): domain Archaea; phylum Halobacteriota; class UBA148; order UBA148; family JAJOKI01; genus JAJOKI01. The sequence continues at coordinate 3,629 of JAJOKI010000004.1, forward strand.
CCTATTGTCCCCAAAATATTGATTCTTCATAATTCACCTCCGATAAAAATCACCATTCCTGCAAAGCCTTCTAATTACTTTTTCGCCTGAAACTTTCCTAACTTTATTCACCTACTTACAAAATGTGTTTCTACCACTTAAATATTCTTTATCAAACTCAAACGTTGGGATACTCAAGCCGAATTTCACTTTTGAGGTTGACGTGGCACATCATAATATGATAATTTGTCCATGATGGCTTCTACGGCTTTTGTTGCGTTGCACTCTTCTAAATCCAGTAAAGACCTTCCTGCGAAGAGATATTCCTCGATACAAATGTCATAGGGAATCATTCCTAAAAACTCCGGTCCGAGGGATTCCACCCTCTCGGTGATCGCCTTCTCATGCTCTGCATTCACTCTGTTCGCCACCAGATACAGGTGTTTGAACCTGGCGCCAAGTTTGCCAGCCAGCTCATTTATCCTTTTTGCCGTGTCAAATCCATGTTGAGACATGTCCGTCACGATGATCATATCGTCCACGCCCAGAGTGGTCTTCCTGCTTATATGCTCCAGACCTGCTTCGGCGTCGATGATGACGTGGTCGTAACTCTTCGTCATCGAATCTATTACCCATCTGAGTACGTTGTTTACCGAACAATAGCATCCAGGTCCTTCAGGTCGCCCCATCACCAGAATGTCGAAATCAGGCGTCTCTGCAATTATCTCAAATACCCTTGACTCCAGCCACGTGTCCTTGGAGTATCCTGGCGGCAGTTGGGATTGCTTTGTCAGCAACTCCTCTTTGATATCCCCGACGGTGTTTTTAACGGACACTCCCAACATACCTGGCAGATTAAAGTCAGGGTCGGCATCTATTGCCAGGATATTTTTTTCGCCATCTTTCACCATCTTTCTGATCATGAGGGCGGCAAGCATGGTTTTTCCCACTCCGCCTTTACCGGACACGGCAAGAATCCTCATCGAGTCCCCCCGATCGTCACGCCCACCAGTTCGATGCTGTACTCTTTCAGAATCTCATGATCCTTTATCATCTACTTCTTCCTGATTATGACTTGATCTATGTGTATCATTGCGTTCTTCAAAACCAGCTTGATGCCCCCTGTTTGTGGGATGTGTTCGGTTGCAGAAACCTGCGCTTTCGGAATCGCTGTAGTCGGAGAGCTCTCTCTTTTCTTAATTTTTAATTTCAATGGTTTTTTATCACTCATTTTTACAACCTCACTCCAGTATTCCATCTTCTCGAAGCCCGTCTATGACCTTCATCACTTGGTCCTCACTTATGCCAAGCTCTTTGGCAGCCTCTTCAGGATATATCTCCCCCTCTCGTTTTTCTATATATGCTATGAGTTTGTTTTTCAGCTCTTCCGTGACCTCAAACCCCCATCGCTGAACCACTGGATGAGCTTTCTTTTCCAAAAATGCCTTGAGGGAATCGATATCTGTGGCATCGTCTTCCATGGCTATTCTTTCGCGAAGTTCCTCTGGAATGGCATCCCCAACCATTTCTTTCGCGCTCTTCGGCAGCCACACAATACGGTCCCAACCACCATCTGCCTGCAGGAACTTTCGAGACCGCATATATTCTATGGCCATCCCCAGGATACCCTCACCCTGTCTCCCCCCGCCAGTTTGCGCCGCCAATCTTGAGAAGGGTACGCCGATCGGAGTATCCCCAGGGTATTCCCTGTGCACAACACCAATTCCATCCACTTCTGGGATGTAGAACGCTAGCGACTCGAAACACCCACAGGATGTGTGCGGGTAACCAAACATGCTGTGCAGATAACATCTCTCGGTCTCGCCATCTGATCTCTCTGCTACCACCTCGTTCACCCCGGCGTACTCCCCTTTTATCGCATCCAAGAGCTCGCCTTTTTGGACTGGAAAGTTCGTACCCTTGGGGTCCGCCCTCGTGGCAGCCCTGCCCTCGAGCCAGCTTATCGAGCCGCAAAGGGACATTCTTTCCGGCGTTATGATGCAGACGTGTGTTGGGGCAAAACTTTGACACATTAGGCACGCATAAAACTCATCTACTTCCTCTTCGCTCAATGCTCTTGCCCTTGCATCTCTGGCTTCATAGGTTTTCTTTGCATTGCCCACAAATTCCACTACCTCCTTTTCGTCTGTGATGAATGTGACCTGCATTTTCTCGATGATCGGCAACTCAGACTTGAACAATTTGATTAAAGCTTGACCCATGTATTTCAGGTTGAAGCCCTTTGCATGGGCTTCCTTGCTCAACCTACACCAGATGTCGTATCTCTGATTCAGGTGCATGAATCCCTCTATAAAGTTGCAGTACTCGTGTATCCTTCTCTCAACTACACCTTCCATATCCTCTTCCAACTTTTCTCCAGCCACCTCAACGAAGATGCCAAAAGGATATCTGCCACCCTCCTCCATCTCTCCGATGTCTAAACCTTTTACTTCAACCCTGCCATCTTCTATCTCATCTGCCTTCCTCAATTTCGCGAGCTCTGCTTTTGCTTTTACCTTCGGTCCTCCCAGCTCAATGTACATGTCATCTTTTCTTATTCTCTCTCCCTCAAACTGAGGACCGATCTCGAATGGTAATTCCATATTTTAATCCCTCCTTAACGTTTCAACGAGTTTATTCAATTTTTCACCATCTATTATGATGGACATATCTGCGCTCGGATGATAGCGAGGACAGATGGTTATGGTCCTTAGATGTGGGGCGAAATGCCTCAGAGTCGATAGTCCTTGTTCGCCAAGGGCGCAAAAGACCCCGAAAAGGACCACGAGGTCATGTTGCCCCTCTTTCCTTATGCCGTTCCACTCTGAGTCCCTGAGCCTGTCAACTATGTTGACGGCTGGCATCCATGCATCTGGTTCAAAGCCCTTCTGCAAAAACCCTTTTATCGCATGAGAGACGGCGACCACTGGTACGTCATGTGCCTCTGCCATTTCAATAGCATAGTCCAGTGCCAGCTTACCATTATATTTTGCCTCCAATAACGAAGGTCCGAATACATATAGGGGTCTCTTTGCCTTCTTTATCAACTTGCCAAGGACTTCTGGAGAGATCACCCTGGGCATATCGCCCTTGCCAATTCCCCTGCCAAGCTGCCATGACCTATTAATGCTCACATTGTCTTCTTTCGCCATCGTGCCATCATCTCCATTTGAGTTTGAACCTCTCCAGATTGGTGGGGTCTGGAATTCTGCCCGGCTTCCAGCCCACCTCCTTCAATTCTCCTAATAGCACATCCTTTTTGGCAATTGGCAGGTCAGCCTCGGTTCTAACGAATACAGGCCAATCGTCCGGGAGTGTGCCAAAATATTTCTCGCTCAAATCCAGATAATGGGATAATTTTATCATCCTTCCCTTGGTGGTATCATTGGGTCTTATACAGAGCCTTGCCGTCATGACTATGCATTCTTCTTTTGTCTCAGATGCATACATGAGATGTTCGGGTGCGGGTCCCACAAAAACCCTCTCTCCCTTGGCTTTGACATCGTAGACGTACCAATCATCCTCTATGTCTTTTCGCCCCAGATATAGTCTTCTGTATTTGGAGGCATGCGGCCCAACTATCACCGGAATGCCCCATCTGTTGCAGCCCACGGCGATTGCTTCGGCTTTCTGTGAGTACACCCCCCATGCGACCCCGCATGCGCCAATACGATTCAAGATGTAGTCCGCTATCTCCTCGTAGTTTCCCCTTATATTCCTCCTGGCGAATATGCTGGGAATCTTGATGCATGCACCTGAAATATGCGAGTTCGCAACACAGGACCCGACATTAGCTATGCAGCCCGCATCAAAGTCTCCAGGATACTTTTCATATAGCGTCTTCCCATCTTCGTCTTTGCGCATCGCTATATCCATGGCTGCACAGCCAGAGGCGACCACTATATACCTTCGGCGGAGGAATTCCTCTGCCATCTCTGCAAGTGCCCCTCTGCCCTTTGAATAGTTTGCGCATCCAACATAAGCTACCACCCCAGGGATAGTCCCCAATACGATCGGTGGGCCGACATTTCTTATCTCCGTGTCCAGGATCGGTCCCCTGCCGCTTCTCAAGAGGTATTTTTCTTCCTTGACCTTACGCTCTGCAGCCCTTTGCACCATATTTAATATCGGCAGGTCCCTTCTACACGCTGGCTCACATACTCCGCATCCCAGACACAGGTCGTAGACGTCGACTAATCCGTTCAAGTCGCCTTTTGCGGCAGTCTTCATTGCCCCTGGAATCGGCAGGTCAAGCGGACATGTCCGTTTACATTCACCGCACACATTGCAATCCCTGGCAAGTTTCATCACTTCTTTTTTATCCGGCAGGGCTTTCAGCTTCCTTCTTTTCTCTGATATTCTCAATGCCACTTCGACTGCCACTTCTCCAGCCTTTTCTGGATCGAGTATCAATGCTCCTGGAACGCCATTCGCCAAGTCCTTTATTATCTCCTGCCGGGGATCGTTGGTCCTGTCGGGCAGACCGTAACATATTTTATCGGAGGTCGCTATGACCGCTGTTTTAACCTTTGTAGCCTCCTTCAGCGTGTCAAGCCTGACACATTGTTCATCTACCACTATGACATCTGCCACTCCCGACCTTATGAAATATAGTTGCTTGGAGAGATGGCCAACCACTTTGGCCGTTTTTTCATATCTGGTCAGGTCATGAGCTGTGCAACATAGCCCGCCGACTTCCACTTTGTCCATCATGTCTTTTTTCATCAAATGATCCACTATCTCGGTTCCTGTGACTACATTGTGCCCTACGCATATGACCACGGGCTTGCTTCGGTCGAGTGTTCCCATGCCGATTTCGACCAGGGGCGCGTCAGAATCTCCCTTTGGAAAACCACAGCCGGTTATCTGGGCTATATCTGCCGCCTCCATCACCACATGATCGATCATGCCAACGTGCATGGATTTAGACTCGAAGTCAATGGAACTCCCCTCTTGACCTGTATGGGTGGCTGACAAACATTGAACGATTTGTTCCTCGGCATAATCCAGCACTTTCCTCAAATCGCCTAAGCGTTCTGGTCTCATTCCGACTACCGCCATTATGTTGGGGGCATTCACGCTGATAAATCGTCCCAGGTCTATTTTATGGTCGCTTCCCAATTTCTCAATCAGGTGCTCGACCATGTGCCTCGCATGAGCGCCATGCGTAGCAGCACCTATGCAACTTGATAGGAGATACATTCTGGCTTGCTGGGCACCTATGTCTATGCCGCAGGCACCAATCTTTCCAGCCGTCAGGTCACACTTTCCATATGTGCAGAGACAGCACATGTCGCAGAATGGGGAATAAAACGGCTTGTATCTGTTCAGCAAAATGTGGTCCCATGTTCTTAGGGTATCGATGGATGGCATTGGAGTCGGACCCATGGCCTCCTCCCAAGTGTCCTCGATGATGCTTCCGATGGTGACATCCACTCCCCCTATCTCGGCAAGGGCGCTTTTCAGCTCTTCGATTTTAAAGTTAATTCCATTCATGCTTCTTTATCAAATTCTTTATTTCTGAAATAGCATCAAGTGCCGCTGATGCGGTAAAATCGACCAGAGCTGTGCCATCCATCTCGGCTTCTCTTACTTTGTGGTCGAATGGTATGATTCCCAAAATGTCATCGAAATGCTCTCTTATGAACATTTCCTCCTCCTCATTAGCAACCTTGTTTCCAACTACATAAACCTTCTTCAATCCGATGTCCTCTGACAGGTTTATTATTTTTTTGGCGGTTCCCATCGAGTTGAGCGTCGGCTCGACTATGATAACCATGCCATCGGCATATTTCACAGTGCCCCTCCCCAGATGCTCGATGCCCGCCTCCATGTCTATTATCACGTTGTAGTCCTTTAAGAGCATGTATTTTAAAAACGACTTTAACAGCACATTTGCTGGACATGCACATCCAGCTCCGCCCTTTTTCATCGTCCCCATCAAAATGAACTTGATGTTATCAGGACCGTACACCCATAATTTCTGGGGCAGGTCTGAAACTTCGGGATTCAATCTGAAAACCGAGCCATAGGCATCCGGGTCCGCTCCCGTCCTGTCCTTGATTATGTCCTTCATTTCTGATAGTGGAGTCAAATTTTCAACTTCCTCCCTGCCGAGTCCGAGGGGGGAATGGAGATTATGATCCAAGTCAGCGTCTATCGCGATGATATCCATGCCATCTCTGGCGAGCAGTCTCGCCAATGTTCCAGCAAAAGTCGTTTTGCCGACGCCGCCCTTGCCGCTGACGCATATCTTCATGGTTACCATTTTATCATTATTAAACAGTATAAATATTTCCAAATATTCGTATAAACCTGTGTAGCCGTAAGTCTTTTATGTCATTTTTGGTTACTCGTTTTGGTGGCTTTTTGATGGTTCCATGTATAGTAATTCTCATGGGAACTCTGAACTGAAGTCAGACGATTTCATAAGTCAGAGGTGATTGTATATTGTTTATAAAGATTTTGACTTTGAAAAAGATGCTGACGGATATTTTGCTTTCTGTCCGGAGTTTCAAGGCTGTTACACACAAGGAGATAGTTATGAAGAAACTTTAGAAAATATAAAAGATGCCATTCGTCTTCATATAGAAGATAGGATAGATGACGAGAAACAAATGATTATCTGAGGCAATTAGGATTTGAAATCATGAAGAACCCCCCTCCAACAATGCAATTCTCAAAACCCCTCAATAGATGGGTAATCCGTGTTATTTGATGAATCGCAACATTTTACACAACCGAGAAAAGTAACCTTAAATAATTACCCAGCAGACTTAAAATTGGGATTTGATAAGGAAAGATGGATAGCACTATGCGAGAAAATCAATGCCAAAGATAATAATCCACCTTATCGAGATGAACAACGAGCGTGGTATGATACATTAAGGGATTTTCTTCCCAGTATTAGACAACTCCCTCCAACTATAAGATTGTATTCAAAAAATTTTCGTTGGTGTGACTTGAGCCCTGAAGTTGAATCTGACATTAAAAAGTTCAAGATACTTTTAGAGGGTAGAAAACCTCAATGGCGGATTAAAGTCAAAGAAGATACTGATCCATCATTAGCCCGCATTGTTATCGCAGGGGAGTGGATTGAGAGTTACACTTAAATGTTATTGTGGCACTGAAATCCTCTCTAAAGGTTTCCCCTTTTGCTCGTCATATCAGTAAACCGTGACGCTTTTCACGGACGGCAACCTCATCAACGCATCCACTACCTCTCCCGGAACTTTCGTCTCCGTGATTATCGTGAGTTTGGGATTCTCGGTGAAGTAGGGGTCATCGGTTACTGCCTGCCTGATGCTGATGTTGTGTTTTGCAATGGTGGTAGCGACCTCGCCGAGTATGCCTGTTTTTTGAGCATTTTTTGGGATGATGATTATGACTCCCAGCCCAAGCAGTGGTGCGACATGTTCTAAAAAGGCTATCGATGTGATGTTCTGGAACACCTTTTTGAGTGTTTCGTCCCCTAAAATTGCCTTGACCGTGGCATCGACGACCCTTCTGTCTGCGCCAACCTCCTTTGCGATCTGGGTATGCGGTATCTCGATGGTGCCAGAGACCACCTTCTCCTCTGAATTTATCTGGAAACCCCTTTCCAGAAGAAGGCGGACTACCTTTTCCTGCGCTGGGAAATTGCTGAATTTTTTTATGATTTTGGTCCACATATCAACTTCACTGCCTAAATACATACATTGAAGTCCCTGTACAAAGGTTTTGTGTGAGATGATAAATCCATGCAGTAAAAGGATACACAGACTTAATAAAAGATACAAGAAAACGAGATATAATTGCGAAGTTTATGATATGATGGTTTGAAGTCGTGGTGCCGTTGAGGGAGGAGACATGAACAATATGAACGATGGTGCTTTAAAAAGAGTTACAGGAAGTATTCTCGTATCGGCATCATAGCATTAGCACTCATCAGCTCGATAGAGGTGGTGGAAGGACAAGAGCAGATAATCCTGGTGACGAACAGGTACATGGTGTACGCCCCTTACGATAGGTATGGCGATGCGGAGACGATAGTGCTTATCATATTGTCATTATCTGGAATATGGTATGTGAAGTTGACTCCCATAGCACCTGAACCGCTGCCAGCACCTGCGTTGATAGCGATTGGGGTTAGCAAGGGCGTTTATTTAACTGGGGAACCAGTAGAGTTCACAATCAAAAACATCGGAAACAGTACGATACACCTACCGACTACAGCTCCTTGGTATGGCGGCCCAATTGTTCATTCCCAGGAATTCGATATCGCATCATCTCAATCTCCAGACAAGCATCAACCATTATATGGGTTGACCATGTAATGTGTAACGGTGATATCTTGACCCATCCCACAACCGACATTAAGGGCTCCAGAGGCGATGAGCTCGGTGGCAAAAAAATCGTGCTGTGTGTAACAGGCAGCATAGCGGCCGTCGAAACCGTCAAATTAGCGCGCGAGCTGATAAGACATGGGGCTGACGTTTACGCCGTGATGAGCGATGCCGCTCAAAAGGTCATACACTCATATGCGCTTCAGTATGCAACAGGGCGCGAGGTGATTACGGAACTAACGGGAGATGTCGAGCATATTGAACTGTGCGGTGATGGTGCTGACAAAGCTGAGCTATTATTAATCGCCCCCTGTACGGCAAACACCATTGGAAAAATCGCAACTGGCATAGATGATACTCCCATAACTACGTTTGCATCCACTGTACTGGGCACTGAAATTCCAATCATCATCGTTCCTGCGATGCACGAATCAATGTACTCTCAGCCGATCGTCGCCGATAACATCCAGCGGCTGAAGGAACTTGGAATCGAATTTGTTGTTCCTCGCTTAGAGGAAGGAAAGGCAAAGATGGCGGATGTCGAGGATATCGTCCTGTACGTACTGCGCACGCTCTCGGGAAAAGAGCTTGAGGGGAAAAAGGTGTTGATTGCCGCCGGGGCTACAGCAGAATCGATCGACCCAATTCGGATACTCACCAGCAGAAGCTCTGGCAGGACCGGATTTGAGCTCGCCAGAGAGGCGTTCATCAGGGGCGCAGATGTCACGTTAGTGCACAGGGGATGCCATCCATATCCGATGATGCGTCACATCAACGTCGAGAGCGCCGGAGAGACGGCCGAAGCAGTGCTCGATGAGTTGAAAAGGGGATATGACATGTTCATTTGTGCCGCCGCCATCTCCGATTATACGGTCGATAAAGTGCCGAACAAGATACCCTCTGGCAAGAATTTAACGCTCCCCCTGAAGCCCGTTCCAAAGTTGATAGGATTGGTCAGAGAGCAATATCCTGATTTGCCGATGGTCGGCTTTAAAGCCGAGACCAATGTCACGACAGATGTCTTGGTTGACAGGGCAAAATCACTGAGGGATGCGATTAGATTGGACCTAATCGTGGCAAACGATGTCGGCAAGGGCGGAATCGGCGAGGACGAGAATGAAGTGTATATCATTGACGAGGGCATTGCGCATGTCAAAGGTTCCAAACGAGATGTCGCAAAAAAGGTAATAGATGCAATAGTTGGAATATTATGAACGTCATAAAAGCTAAGGCATATGCGCCGTCGCATATCACAGGCTTTTTTGAGATTGTCCCAGATGAAAAAAATAGCGCCAAACGCACGGGATCCAGAGGCTGCGGATTTACACTCCAAGCTGGGACAGTGACGGAGGTCATGATTAAGGATGGAAGAGGAGTATCCGTTCAATTAAATGACATCCTCACAAGGGCGCCAACCACCGAGTTCGTCGTGAGGGAATTGGCAGTCGAGCACTCCGTTGAAGTGCGCAGCAAAATAGATGTCCCAATAGGATATGGTTTTGGCGCCAGTGGAGCCGGTGCGTTGAGCACTGCGCTTGCATTGAACGAGGCGCTGTCCTTGAATCTCACATATAACCAGGTTGGAGAGATGGCCCATATAGCAGAGGTTGTGAACAGGACAGGTCTGGGGGATGTAATCGGACAGTCATACAGCGGACTCGTAATGAGAAGGGGGGCTGGAGCACCCGGCATCGGCGCTGTCGATCGAATCCCCATCGGAAACATCGAAATCGATTATGTAGCTCTTGACCAGATATCAACTGAAGCCGTTTTACAGGATGAGAAGGTGAAGAAGGATATCAATAATGCAGGAAGGGGCGCATTGAAGGAATTGCTAAAGTATCCAACATTTGAGAAGTTTGTTCACCTATCCAAAAGATTTGCGATAGATACGAACCTCGCAGATGACCGCATAGTGGATATGATAGAATCGGTTGAATCCGTTGGCGGGATGGCGGGCATGGCGATGCTGGGCAACACCGTGTTCGCGGTTAATGGACGCGATGCATTAAAAGAATTCGGAAAAGTTCATACGAGCAGGATATGCCATCATGGAGCGCAATTGCTATGATAAGATCAAGAGACCATCCGCGCTACGAATCACTGAAGATTCGAGAGAAACTGGTGAATGGATTTAAAGCAGGTATCGTCTGCGCAGAGGGGTTGATTGCACATGGGCGGGGCGAGGCGTTTGATTATCTGGTCGGCGAAAAGACGATTGAGTTGGCGATGGAGTCCACAAGGGTCGCGGTAGCGACTTTGTCCTTAGCCGAGCATCCGGTCATATCCGTCAACGGCAATACTGCCGCACTGGTGCCTGATGAAATTGTGCATTTGAGTAATGCCACAAATGCGCTGTTAGAAGTCAATTTGTTCCACCGAACCGAGGAGCGAATGGACAAAATAATCGATCATCTGAAGATGCATGGAGCTGCCAATGTGCTTGGAAAGGATGCGAATGCGCGCATTCCCAATATATCCCATGAACGGGCGAAGATGGACAAAGAGGGAATATACAAAGCAGATGTCGTGTTGGTTCCGCTGGAGGATGGAGACCGATGCGAAGCGCTCGTAAACATGGGCAAAACCGTAATCGTCGTGGATTTAAACCCGTTGTCGAGGACGGCTCAGGCGGCAAGCATTACAATCGTGGACAACGTCATCAGGGCGATTCCAAATATGGCACGATTGGCAGATGAGTTGGCGAAATCACCAAAAACCGAATTAGAGCGGATATGTGCTTCGTATGACAACAAGAAGATTTTAGAGAAAATAATCCGAAGAATTAAAATGATTTGATGTTAGCATTTTTTGAAACATTTTTCTCCAATACACGGGTATGAGTAAAATTGCAAGAGTGATCCAGAGCC
>JAJOKI010000067.1 GCA_021129915.1 Methanocellales archaeon
AAAGGCACAATAGGCGGATTGAAAACCCCAGGAGTGGCAGGAGTGGCAACCAGCAAAGGGGTGCTGGTCCATCCCAATGCTACTGGTGCAGAGCTGAAGTTTCTGGAGGATATATTTAACCTGCCGGTGAACACCAGCACCATAAACTATGGGCATAAGTTGATCGGTTCTGCACTGCTGGTAAACTCGAAGGGATATGTGGCCGGGGGAGATACAACTGGGCCCGAATTAGGAAGAATCGAGGAGACTCTTGGTTTTATATGAGGTAGCATCTATGAAAAAATACATCGTACAGGGAGAATTCAAGGCAGGAACGGAATGGGAAAAATTTACGAAGAAGATCGTTAGAATTCATTCGGTAAAAGAGGAATGAGAATGGACAAAGATGAGCTTCAAGATATCATCGCCATGACAAAAGAATATCAAGCCAGGGCAGGAGTATATCAGCAGCAGCTCGCGCGAATCGACGTCTCGCTGGGTGAGTGCGAGAGTGCCATAAAGACGCTTGAAGAATTGGAGAATAAAAAAGCAGGTGAAGATCTCATGGTTCCAATTGGTGCAGGAGTGTACATGCATGCCACAATAACCCATGTCGATGATGTCTTGATGGAGCTCGGCGCCAGCATAAGTGCAGAGATGAATATAACCGAGACAAAAGACGCACTGGTGAAGAGAAAAACACAACTGGGCGAAACGTACGAGCGTTTGAGCAAAAGTTTACGCGAAATATACGACGAGATGCAAAAATTACAGATGAAGGCCGCGCAACACAGCTAAAGGGTGAATTGATGTTCAATGACCTGAAGAAGACGTTCGGCGCCTTTATAGAGGAAACGAAAGTGTTCCTTATCGAACGTGAATTCATAGTGGATGAAAAGAGCCTGGAAACGCCATTATGGAACCTCGAACTGGCACTTCTCGAAGGCGATGTCGCACTGCCAGTGGCAGAAGATATTGTCCAATCCGTTAGAACCGAGCTGCTCGGCACGACGAGAAAATGGCGCACCGATCTCGACGAAATTTTGAAGGATGCGCTGCGCAAAGCAATAGCAGATGTATTTACTGCTAATTGTTTCGATTTTGATGAATATATAGAAAAAGTCGAAAAACCAGAGAACATCGTTTTTGTGGGGGTCAATGGAACTGGAAAAACGACCACGATTGCAAAAATCGCTCACCATCTGGCAAACGGGGGGTATTCGGTCATCATGGCATCCGGCGACACGTTTCGCGCTGGAGCGACTGAACAGATAGATAAACATGCCGAACAGCTGGGGATTAAACTGATTAAACATCAGCATGGAGCAGACCCTGCTGCAGTGATATATGATGCAATTCAATACGCAAAAGCGCGACAAAAGGATATCGTTCTCTCGGATACGGCTGGGCGCATGCACACGAATATAAACCTGATGGATCAACTCAAGAAGATATGCAGGGTGACCGACCCGGGTCTGGTCATATTCGTCGATGAAGCCACGGCTGGAAACGACGCTGTCGAGCGGGCGAAACAGTTCAATGATGCCATCGGCATCAACGGGTCGATTCTGACGAAAGTGGATGTGGACGCAAAAGGGGGAGCTGCGCTTTCAATCGCATTTATCACAGGAAAACCGATATTGTTTCTTGGAACTGGTCAAAAATATGATGACCTGTCTAAATTCAAACCAGATTGGCTATTAAATCGATTATTTGGAGGATAAAGAATGTTTGGGGATCTTGGCAGTTCGTTGCGCGATGTGATTAAAAGGGTCGCCAGGGCCAATAGAATAGATAAGCGCACAATAGATGAAACCGTCAAGGGCATCCAGCGGGCGCTGTTGCAGGCAGATGTCAATGTCAAACTGGTCATGCAACTCTCATCCAAAATTAGAGAGAGGTCTCTCGATGAGAAACCTGTGGCAGGAGCGGATCCAAGAGAGCATGTCATAAAGATAGTCTACGAAGAGCTTGTCAAAATCATCGGCGAAGGCGCAGACGTGCCACTGAGCGAGCAGACAATATTGATGGTGGGCTTGCAGGGCAGTGGAAAGACCTCCACCGCGGCAAAACTCGCCAGATTTTTCCAGCGGAAGGGGGCGAAGCCAGGTGTGATCTGCGCCGACACCTACAGACCGGGTGCTTACGAGCAGTTGAAACAGCTGTGTGAACAGATCGATGTGCCATTTTACGGTGAAATAGATTGTTCAAATCCGATTTCAATCATAAAGAATGGGATGAAAGAACTGGAAAGATGTGAGATTAAAATCGTCGATACCGCCGGGCGCCATGCACTTGAAATGGATTTGATAGAGGAGATGAAGGATATCCATGAACTCATAAAGCCGAATCAAAAACTGCTCGTCCTCGATGCCTCGATCGGTCAGACCGCGAGCAGGCAGGCCAAGGCGTTCAACGATGCAATCGGGATCACCGGCGTCATAATAACCAAGATGGATGGTACTGCCAAGGGAGGCGGCGCACTGTCAGCGGTTTCTGAAACCAATTCGCCCATTGCGTTTATAGGAATGGGAGAAAACGTCGATGACCTGGAGCGATTTGACCCGGATGGTTTCATCTCCAGATTGCTTGGAATGGGAGATATCAAAAGTCTGATTGAGCGTGCTGAAGAGGTATTATCTCCCGCAGACATGGACGTAAAGTCGATGATGAGGGGGCGCTTTACGTTAAAAGACATGTATAAACAATTGGAGGCCATCGACAAGTTTGGTCCTTTAAAGAACATAATGCAGATGCTGCCCTTTGGGATGGAGCTCTCTGACGATTCGTACCAGGTCACAAAGGACAAGCTTGCCCGTTACAAGGTAATGATGGATTCAATGACAAATGAAGAACTCGAAGACCCGAAGATTATCGGAAGTTCGCGAATAAAGAGGATCGCACGCGGATCCGGCACTTCTCTCGAGGATGTGAGGGAATTGCTGAAGTACCATAAAATAATGCAGAAGACGATGAAGGGTCTGCGGGGTGGCAGGTTCCCGATGCAAAAACTGATGAAGAAGTTTAAGTAAAAGACCATAAATAGAAATTAGGAGTAATAAATATGAAGAAAGAGTTAATGGACATCCTTGCTTGTCCGATATGTAAAGGTGATCTGAAATTAGAGGGCGAAGAGAGCGATGGAGAGGTGATAACTGGAACGCTGTACTGCGCGAAATGCGATGAACTCTATCCGATAGAAGATGGCATTCCAAATCTTTTGCCGCCAGACCTGCGAGATTGATGCCGATATGAACGAGCAATTATACCAACGGATACATATTAATCGCAGAGAGGTCAATTCGATTGAGTTCGATGTGCCGGAGCTGACGATTCCACTGGACCCTGGAGAGGAGACCAGCCTTAATATCAATGTGATTAACTACGGAACGCCGACACACGTACATCTATCGGCTACCGGAGATATTCGGGATAAAATTACATTTCTGAGTCATAACCCATACGTGCGGTACGAAGAAGACGTGCCAGTCATAGCGAAGATTCCACGGGGTGAAATTGGGTTCTACACCGGCGAGATCGTCGTGACTACCGGATACGGCTCAAAAAAGAACGGTTTTATCACGAAACTGGGGAAAGAGCTAAGAGAAGATGATGTGCACTCGGTCGAAGTGGATGAAAGGCTGGGCATGCTCCTGGAGCTGCCGCCAATAGAGCACCCATTGGCACTGCCGATAGCTCTAATCCTCGCCATATTCGTCCTATTGTTGACCTTTGTGTTTAGATTCATACCAGAAATCGGTGGCGCTGTGGCTTTCTCGATCCTGATCGTGTTCGTCATTTTATATGCCCTCACTGAACTCATTAAAGGCGTAAAGTAAAAAGGGAGTCAATATGAAATATATAATAATCACGGGCGGGGTTATGAGCGGTCTGGGAAAGGGCATCACCACCGCTTCAATAGGACGAATTCTGAAAGACAAAGGATACGATGTCACTGCGATTAAAATCGACCCCTACATAAACATCGATGCGGGTACGATGAATCCATTTCAACACGGCGAGGTCTATGTGCTCATGGATGGTGGAGAAGTTGACTTGGACCTCGGACATTACGAGCGTTTTTTGGATACTGAACTCTCGAGTGAACACAATCTCACGACTGGAAAAATCTACAGAACTGTAATAGACAAAGAGCGCAGAGGAGACTACCTCGGGAAAACCGTCCAGATAATTCCCCACATTACAAATGAGATCAAAGAGAGGATAAGGGAAGTTGCCGCAAAAAGCGGAGCTGATATATGTATCGTCGAGATCGGGGGAACGGTGGGCGACATCGAGAGCATGCCATTCCTGGAGGCCATGCGCCAGATGCACGGTGAGGAAAAAAGGGAGGATTTGGTCCTCATCCACGTCACATTGGTCCCATCGGATCTCAGCGGCTGGCAAAAGACCAAACCAACACAGCACTCGGTCAAGGCGCTACGTGAATTAGGACTTGGCCCAGATGTGATCGTGGCGCGGTGCAAGGAGCCATTATTAGCAAGCACCAAATCGAAGATTTCGCTATTCTGCGATGTGCCGGAAGAAGCTGTGATAAGTGTGCATGACACCGACAATATCTATCTGGTCCCGCCATTATTGGAAGATGAAAACCTCGATGAGCATCTCATGAAATTACTCAATCTCAAGGCATTGAAGGATGGAATGAAATGGCACCAGATGATCGAACGGATGAATTCTGCGGAGGGGCACGTCAAGGTAGCATTGATCGGAAAGTACACGCATATAGAGGATGCATATTTGAGCGTCAATGAGGCGTTGAAGCATGCAGGCATTGAAAGTGGCTGTACCGTGAGCATCACCTGGATCGAAGCCGAGAATCTTGAAGATGACCCGGAGATGGTTCGATGCCTGGAACAAGTAGATGGTATACTGGTCCCGGGTGGATTCGGTGTAAGGGGGGCCGAGGGCAAAATTAAAGCCATCAGATATGCGAGAGAGAACGACATTCCATTTTTAGGGTTGTGTTTTGGGATGCAACTGGCTGTGATAGAATTCGCCAGAAATGTGGTCGGGCTTGAAAACGCAAACAGCTCGGAGTTGGGGGATACATCGCACCCAGTCATAGATATACTTCCTGAGCAGGATGGCATCGAAGAGATGGGGGGAACGATGCGCATAGGCAATTATGATGCCACGCTGAAAAAGGGGTCACTGGCGCACAGGATTTACGGTACCACCAAGATCGTCGAGCGGCACAGACATCGATATGAAGTAAATCCAAAATATATCGACCAGATAGAGGCAGAGGGCATGATATTTTCGGGTAAAAACAAGAACAGGATGGAGATTCTGGAGGTGCCAGCGCATAAATTCTTCTTCGCCTCGCAGTTCCATCCGGAGTTTACCTCGAGACCGGGTAAGCCCTCGCCACCGTTCAGGGCTTTTGTCGAAGCGATGTTGGGGGGTTGATATGGTCAACGTCGAACAGTTCATAGGGCAAAGTATCGAAGATATTGAGAGAGAGGTCAGAGACAATGCTATCATCGCGCTATCCGGTGGCGTCGACAGTTCTGTATGTGCGGCACTGGCGCACAGGGCTATCGGCGATAGGCTGGTCCCCATATTTGTGGACACCGGCCTGATGCGAAAAGGAGAGGTTGAGCGAATTCGAAGTACGTTTGGATATATGAATCCCTGCATCATAGATGCGGGCAATCGGTTCCTTGACGCGCTTAAAGGAGTGGTAGACCCAGAAGAAAAGCGCAAAACCATAGGAGAGATGTTCATCCGTGTCTTTGAGGAGGCTGCAAGAGAGGTGGGTGCGAGCTATTTGATTCAGGGTACGATTTATCCTGACCAAATCGAATCAGAAGGCGGCATCAAATCACACCATAATGTAGGCGGACTGCCCACAGAGATTGAGTTCGATAAAATCATAGAGCCGCTGCGCGGTTTGTACAAGGACGAGGTGAGGGATGTCGCGCGTGCGCTCGGGTTGCCCCCCGAAATTTGCGAACGAATGCCGTTCCCGGGCCCGGGACTGGCGGTGCGCATCATCGGGGGGGTGACCAAAGAAAAATTGGAAATAGTCAGCGAGGCAAATGCAATAGTAGAAGAGGAGTTAGTAAAAGAATTTCATCCCTGGCAGACATTTGCCGCATTGCTCGAAAAAGGGACTGGTGTGAAGGGCGATCGGCGGATTCATGGATGGATAATTGCGGTGCGCGCTGTTGAATCCAGAGATGGCATGACCGCGGCACCCCTCGAATTACCCTGGGAGAAGTTGAAAAAGATAGAGGCCAGGATCACCAGCGAAATCCCAAACGTCGCCAGAGTTGTATATGACATAACTCCCAAACCACCCGCTACCATTGAGTTTGAATAGGGGAGATACTCTTGAAAGACCTTGTCGAGATGATGGAGAAATATGTATTTCAGACATATGCCCGCCAGCCCATCGTGATCGTTGAGGGCAGAGGAGCTGTTGTAAGGGATATGGATGGCAGGGAATACATCGACTGCATAGCAGGTATTGCGGTCAATAACGTCGGCCACTGTCACCCAAAGGTCGTTTCTGCCATTAAAAAGCAGGCAGAGCTATTGATCCATACCTCCAATATGTATTACACTGAACCGCAGGCTCGACTTGCGGAAAAAATAGCGAAGATAACGCCGATGGACCGTGTATTCTTCTGTAATTCTGGCACCGAAGCGGTTGAGGCGGCGTTAAAACTTGCCAGAAGGGCGTCTGGCAAAACGGATTTCATAGCAGCCGATGGTTCTTTTCATGGCAGAAGTATGGGTGCATTGAGCGTGACCTCCAAGGAGGAATACCGAAAGCCGTTCGAGCCGTTGATACCCGGTGTTACGTTTGTGCCGTATGACGATGCAGGGGCAATTGATGATGCGATTACGCCAAAGACCGCCGCAGTCATCCTGGAGTCGATTCAAGGAGAGGGCGGTGTGCGAATTCCCTCTGATGATTATCTCAAAACGGTGAGGGATATCTGCGATGACACGAACACGCTGCTCATCATAGACGAGGTGCAAACCGGATTCGGCAGGACCGGAAAGTGGTTTGGATTCGAACACTGGGGAGTGGAACCTGACATAATGACCATGGCAAAGGCGCTGGGCAGCGGATTCCCCATTGGGGCAATGGCGGCGCGAGAAGAGATGGCTCAAAAGTTTCAGAGAGGCGACCATGCATCTACATTTGGTGGAAGCCCTCTGGCATGCGCGGCAGCGCTGGGGACGATTAGCGCACTGGAAGATGGACTAATCAAACAATCGGAGAAGTCTGGAGACTACTTCATCAAAAGGCTGAATGGGCTGAAGCACGATTATATCAGGGAAGTACGTGGAAAAGGGCTGATGATCGGGATGGAGTTGAATATGAGTGGGGACGCGATCGTCGATAAAGCCAGAGGGAGGGGAGTATTGCTCAACTGCATTTCCGGTACGGTGCTCAGATTTGTGCCGCCGCTGGTCATCACCAGAGAACAAATCGATAAGGTGGTGGAAGTGCTTGGTTGAGATACGGATGTCCATACAGGATATGGGCAAATATGTGCCGAGCAAAACGATAGAAGAAGTGGCAAAACAATACGGGTTTCTTCCAAAAGATGTCATCAAACTGGGGTCGAACGAAAATCCCATAGGGCCCAGTCCAAAGGCAGTACAGGCGGTGAAGGATTATGCCAATGCCATCAGCACGTATCCATCTGTGGATGCTGCCGAACTAAGAACTGCACTAGCTAAATATATCGGTTATCCCGCGGACTATATAGTAACGGGTAATGGAGCGGACGGCGTTCTTGATATCTTGACGCGGATTTTTGTGGAAAGGGGCGATGAAACCATCATCCCTGTGCCAACGTTTTCCTATTACGAACTTTTCACCCGACTGTGCGACGGGGTTCCGAAATTTGCGCCCAGAGATTCAAACTTTGACGTCGATATCGATGCGCTGATCAACTCCGTTAGCAGTAAGACTAAAATGATCTTCCTATGCTCGCCCAACAACCCCACTGGGAACCAGATTGGCGAAAGGGATTTGAAGAAGGTGTTGAATGCCACCGATGCGATGGTCGTAGTGGACGAGGCATATGCGGAATTCGCAGACTCATCGGTTATCGGCCTTGTCAGAGAGCATGAGAATCTCATTGTCATGCGCACGATGTCAAAGGCATTTGGATTGGCAGGATTGAGGGTAGGTTATGGTGTCCTTCCTCCCTGGATTTTCAAGGAATATATGAAGGTAGTGCCCGCTTTTAGCGTCAATAAGCTCGGGATAGTTGCTGCAATAGCTGCATTGGACGATAAGAATCATCTTCGGCGGACGATTCAGACCGTGAAAAATGGCAGGGCGTTTCTCATCGAAAATATTCCGTTTAAGACATATCCGTCGCAGGCTAATTTCGTCCTGGTCGATGTTTCGCGGTTGAGCGCCGTGGAGGTGTGCGAAGCGCTATTGCGAAAGGGGATAATCGTGCGAGGTTGTGAGTCGTTCAGGGGCGCCGGTGATTCGCTGGTCAGGATAAGTGTGGGCACGATGGAGCAGAACAGGCGCGTAGTCGAGGGGCTGAATAGTGTCAAGAAAGAAGGTTAAAAATGATTGACATATTTGGATGGGTTATGGCTGTAGCCAATGTGATTTTAAATAAGAAAGTCAAATCAAGATTAATAGAGGGTTTTTTAGAAAAAGAGAGGAGAGTAAAAGGAGGTGTGATGAGTAAAGATGGCAGTTTATGAACCCACATTACAAGTTCTTTTACTTCTTTTTGGAGGAGTTGGTCTTTTGGTAGTGTTGTTTTCTAATATGAAAATAAGTAAAAAAGTAGCGATAGTTGTAACAGCCATAACACTGATCACTATTGCCAGCTATCTTGTCCCTCCAGAGCCAAAAGGTACAATGTATCTCTCCATAGAGAAGGTAGATTATTACGAGCTATATTTTGTTTTAGACGAAGAAATGGAAGTTTACCCACTATTCCATTCGATTTTGGACGAAATGGAAGCAGAAGGAAGGGAATATGGTTGGATCCATATACCTTATGAAGAATATAAAAATATGGACTTGTATCTTCCTGCTCCTTTTTTCAAATACGAAAGCAATTTTTATGACCACGGTACTGCAATTGGCAGCTATATCATAGGGCCAGAAGAAGGTGTCCCAGAACCAGCATATCGCTTCGTAAGGGTCTCCATAACCAAGATAGATCATCCATATTTTGTTTTAAGTGAAGAAATAGAGACTTATCCATTATTCCGTTCGGCCATAGACAAAATGAAGGCAGAAGAATGTAAAATCGGTCAGGTCGAGATAACTCTTGAAGAAATAGGAAAACTCCCTCCTTTTGATTATTTTAAATACGAAAGTAATTTTTATGAAATTACTATTGTAGTTTGAGATACATTGACTCATACGGAAAAACTTTATGAAAAATTTGTCCTAGTGTTAATTTTGAAGGGTTTAATCACCAGCCTTTATTTGTCTCAGATTAAAAAGATAACAATAAAATCTGAAAAATTAGCGCTAGCATGGACACTATTTATAACTTTGGCTACGATAGGTTTAATATCGCTTTAAACTATTTCTTTTTCAAAGTTTAGGTAGATTTTTACCACACAAAACAAAAGATTCCTATGAGACATCATGGCGTTCCTTAGAAAATAAAAGATTGAGAGTCGTGAATTAAAGAGGTGAACAGACCTTGAAAATAGCTATCACCGGAACGCCTGGGACGGGCAAAAGTTCTGTCTGCGAAATTCTTAAAGAGTGCTACAACATAATCCACCTGAACCAGCTGATAGAGGCAAATAAATTTTATACGGGCATAGACGACAAGCGCAATACCCTAAACGTAGATATCGATGCGCTTGCCGACTACGTGAAGCACATGCCTACGAAGGGCATCACCATCTTCGAGGGGCATCTGGCGCACCACCTGCCAATAGATATCGTCATCGTGCTCAGGGCGTCGCCATATGAACTCAGGAGGCGACTGGACAAACAGGGATTTGGTGAGGCCAAGACTAAGGAGAACGTCGAGGCAGAGGCATTGGACGTTATATTGGTCGAAGCAGTGGAGATGAATGACAGGGTGTATGAGATAGATACCTCTGAAAGAAGCATAGAAGAGGTCGCAAAGTGCGTCATAGAAATCATTGAGGGCACAGACAAATACGGGCCAGGGTCCCTCGATTGGAGTGAGGAGGCATTTGGATAAAACACTCAAGCAAACATCATGCCAGTATCATGTGACGTTTTCGCCCTATGGGCGCTCATCATCACCTTCTTCACCGCACTGTCGAAATCAGTCGCCGTGATTGAGTCCCGTTCATCCCTAATTGCAAACATGCCGGCCTCCATCGTTATCGCCTTTATATCTGCGCCACTTGCACCGTCCGTAATAGAGGCCAGGTACTCAAAATCGATTCCATCTGCAAGGCCCATGTCCTTGGTATGGATTTTAAATATCTCCGCCCTCGCCTCAAAATCTGGCAACGGCACTTCCACTACCCGGTCAAATCGGCCAGGCCTGAGCAGTGCTCGGTCGAGAATATCAATGCGGTTGGTCGCCGCAAGGATCTTGACATCTCCTCTCGCATCAAATCCATCCATCTCGGCTAAGAGTTGCATGAGCGTTCGCTGGACCTCTCGATCGCCAGAGGTCGCGCTTTCAATGCGTTTTGCCCCGATAGCATCAAGTTCATCGATAAAAATAATACTCGGCGCCTTCTCTCTCGCCATCTTGAATAATTCACGAACTAACCTGGCGCCCTCTCCGATATACTTTTGTACCAGCTCGGAGCCAACTGCCCTGATAAATGTGGCGTTTGTGCGTTTGGCAACAGCCTTCCCCAGCATCGTTTTCCCTGACCCAGGGGGACCATGCAATAATACTCCATTGGGAGGTTCTATCCCTACTTTTGCAAATATCTCTGGTTTTGTCAACGGAAGTTCCACGGCCTCTCTTAATTCATCAATCTGTTCCATAAGTCCGCCTATGTCCCCATAGTCTACTGATGGAGACTCGATGATCTCCATACCGCTGACCACTGGATCCTTGGGAGGGGGCAGTACGCCGATGACCGCCAGAGTCTGCTGATTCAATGCAACTCTCGCTCCGGGTTGCAGATATAATCCATCGATAAATTGTGACGCATTTACCACGAATTGGGGGCCGGTGCTACTCTTGATAACGACCTTCCCACTTTCCAATACATCCAGGACCGTTCCAATTATCAATGGCAGCGTTTTAAGTCGCTCGAGCTCACTTCTGAGTTTTCGGAGCTCCTGCTCGTATTTTAGTTTTTCGGCCTCTATGAAACGCTTTTCATACTCTATCTTGTGGTACTCGCTCCTGAGTGTGCGGTTTCGCTCCTCTAGTTGGCGGACCTTGTCGAGAGAGTATTTCAAAAAGTCAGCTGAATCATTGGTTGACGGGTCGACCATCTCAGACCTCCGAATGTTATTTAGGTCATTCTCATATATATGTCTTATATATAACTTTGCTATGATAAGAAGAAAGGAAAGAGAGGGGGTGTTTTGGTGGCGATTAACATGAACTGCGAGGTATGCGGTGTGGAGATAAAAGGCAGATCACACAAGGTTCTGATCGAACGGTCCGATCTAAATGTATGTGATAGTTGCGCGCAGTACGGAAGTGGTACCGACAAGCCCAGAGGTATTGCACCCGCTCCCAGAATAAAAATCAAAAAGAGAGGACATAGAGACATATACTCACAAATAAAAGATGAGATAGTGCAAGACTATCATGAGGCTGTTCGTGAGGCGCGCCAAACTCGTGGCTGGACACATGAAGTACTGGCAGATAAAATCAACGAAAGGGCATCATTGATAAAGAGAATAGAGAAAGGGGATATGCTGCCCGATGAGAAGATTCGAAAGAAACTAGAACGCATCTTCGATATTCGGCTGGTCGAGAGCGTAGAAAAAGTAAAACCAGATACACACAACACTCTTGAGGGTGTCACACTTGGGGATGTGGTCGTGATCAAACGGAAGCGTTGATCAGTGGCTTTATAGTACGAATACAGCAGCAGCTATCACAGTCGTCCATAGCCCTTTTTCATCCCCACTCGCAGATTGTGCCACGTTGATCGTTTTGACTGTCTTGCCGCTGATTTTCCATACATTTTTTCGCGCATCATAGCTTGTATCAGGATCAAAATCGACGCCCAACGTTGAAGCCAGCATCGATGCGGCCAAGTCTTCTGCGTAGTCGCCGGCCTTCTGCTCCGTCTCGCCAAAGGAATGGTGCTCGCTCAAATATCCGTAAGCGTTTTTATCTGCCGGGATTGCGCATCCAACAGAGGCGGCAATTATTCTGTTTGGTTCATTTGTAGCATTTTTTGCCATGACACAAAATACGATCTGACCCGGCCTCAACTCATTTAAACTCTGGCGTCTTGAGATAACCTTACAACCCGGCGGGTAGATGCTTGAAACGAGAACGAGATTATACTTTTCTATCTCGGCATCCCTCAATGCAAGCTCAAATGAGCCGAGCATTTCTTTATGCCTTCCGACGCCTTTTGTAAAAAACATCTTTTTTGGCACTAGCGAATCCATCAGAGCATATAATAGTGATGGATAATATAAAACATTTCGATGCCTTGCACAATAAATTTATACGCCAAACAAGAGGCCATAAAAAGATGCAGGTGTAGATGATGAGAACTGCAATCATAGGTGGGAGTGGCGTCTATGACCTCAACATATTGGTCGACCCAAAAGAGAGGGTCATCGATACTGAATACGGTGCTGCGAAGGTTAAGATAGGACTATACGAAGACATGGAAATCGTCTTCCTGTCTAGGCATGGAGAAGGGCATACATTGCCGCCGCACAAGATCAACTATCGTGCAAACATTGCCGCATTAAAGAATTTGGGTGTCGAAAGGATCATTGGGACGACCGCGGTTGGAAGCATAAACGCTGACTTTAAACCAGGCGATTTTGTCTTATTGGACCAGTTCATTGACTTCACGAAGAATCGAATTCATACATTCTATGACGGCGCCGCGGTACACGTCGATATGACGAATCCATACTGCCCGGAGATTCGAAAGAGCGTCATAGATGCGGCAAAGGCGTTAAAAATCGACCTGCATGAAAAAGGGATGTATGTCTGCACAGAGGGTCCGCGATTCGAGACTGGTGCCGAGATACAAATGTTCGCGCTTTTGGGCGGAGATGTCGTCGGGATGACGAACATCCCAGAATGTGTTCTGGCAAGAGAGGTAGAAATCTGCTACAGCGCAATAGCACTGGTCACGAATCAAGCGGCGGGCATCTCGGGTGGGGAATTATCCCATAGCCAGATGATCGATGAGATGAAGTCCAAGCAGGAAGGAGTAAAGGCGCTCATCATGAATGCCGCGACGCTTATTCCAGGGGGGCGAAAGTGTTTATGCAAGGATGCATTAAGGGGCGCCCACATCGGAGAGCTTTTGACCAAATGATACCAAAAAGTGCGGCTGCCGGGATTCGAACCCGGGCTTCAAGCTGTCTCCGCAACCCTCAAAAAGGTTTGTTGGGAAGCTTGAGTCCTAACCACTAGACTACAGCCGCTGACCGATATAATCACTCCTTCGAAAAATTCGATTCTTTCTAATGTATCCTCTTTATTTAACCTACCTTGTCGAAATCAC
>JAJOKI010000038.1 GCA_021129915.1 Methanocellales archaeon
CATTGCCTTTGCTGGTTGCCACTCCTGCCACTCCCGGGGTTTTCAATCCGCCTATTGTGCCTTTATATGTCTCCACGTTTAGGGTATCCTTGATCGTCCTGATCGCTTTTTTAGGCATATCTGGATGCACCATTGCAGTGCTATCGTTTGATAGGATTAGATTTCCGACCGCGGTCATCTTCCCAGGTAATCTTGAAACTTGCGCATATTTTTCGAGTACTGCAATTTCATCATCCAGTGCATATGAGGGCACCATAAAACCAGAAGAATTTCCACATATCAGCGCACCCAGCACAGAACTGCCCCCGATAAGTGTCTTTACGCCCTGGACATCCAATGCCTTACACATTTCATTGAATACGTGCTCTTGAATATTTGTCGGCAGGACCACGACATCCTCGGTGTTTGTGCCGAATACACCGATGTACGGACTTCCATTAACATACAACTTATCTGGCATTTATACCTTCTGTTTCGACGACCCCGTCCTCAAATTTCATCGCTTTAATTCGAATTTTGGAAGGCGGATTTTTACTTCCACGCTCCCAGATTTTTTTATTTATGCTTTCGTCCAAGCGGATTTTTTCTGGATCGGCCTTCATGTGCCTTATTAGGTATTCTCTAATCTCCTTCATCGCTCTCTTACATCTCCGCCATCTCGGCACCTTTTTTGTATCTTTCAATGGGATTGTATGAATCTGTTCTTTTTCATCGGCCAATGTAATCACCAACACTATATATCTAAATCACTGCGTCTCCAGCTTCGTCTCTTGGGGTGAGTCGTCACCGCCCTATTGGTCTTCATTATCACCCAGACAGGAACACGTCGATTCTGACCCGTGGCTTTTGCCAATTTTATCTTTTTACCCTTTGTCTTCTTACCCATCATTTTCGTCGAATATTTATATCTCTTTTCTTTGGCTGAATCCGCAATAATATTTGCCTGAGTTGACCATCGTCAATCATCGCCTGCAGCCGTCCGCTCTGAGCCAACCTTATTAACTGCTCCTCTATTTGGCTGGCAAAGTCGGGACGCGTCATTCGTATTGTAGTGAGTCTCTCTCTCGCACTTGGCGTCAGTATCTGGCGAAGAATTGCCTGCTTTTTGGCAAGTATTTCCGCGTGTAAGGCATCTTCTTGTGCCGCCTGTATCTGTGCCCGCTTTAATTCTTCTAGTCTTCTTCTCCTGATCTCTTCGACTTCATCGACCATTATATCACGCCCAATATTTCACGAGGTAAGTTCAGATTTAACTTCATTTGCGGTTTTGTCCAGAAATGACCTGCCCTGTGGTGAGATGACCCGGCCATTTTTCATAGTGCGGACGTATTCTATATCTTCCAACTGCCTGAGCGCTTTGCGTACGATTGAACCACTTCCTTTGAGGAATCGCTCGGGCCGTGACCCTCTGTTTTTCCTCCCGCCATAGACTGATCTGAGTCTCTCCACTCCTACCGGGCCATCTATGTATATTCGCCTGAGGATTGATGCGCACCTGATATACCACCAATCAGGATTCAATGGTGGCAGCTCCTTATGCACACCTGTTTTTACGTAAGCCGCCCACTCAGGTGGCGTACATTTTTTATTCTTCTTTAAGTGCTCTGCTATTTTAGTTATGAGCCTATGTGCGGGCACATCATAAACTGTCGTCATATTCAGCCTCTATTCAACAACGCGAACATACTTATAATATTCGTCTTACTAAGGAAATATGATGGTTGATTAATCTATCGGTCATCTTTTAAAATATACTGCGGTTCTACCCTTTATCTCAATCAACTCGGATTTTGTCGCTTGAGAGAGCTGTTGCGCAACTTGCTCTATCTGCGCCCCAGAAACCGCAGCGGACCTAAGGAATTTGACCTTGACAAGGCGCATTTTCTTCAATTGTCCTTTCAACTCAATCTGCAACGTTTCCGTAACGCCGTTTTTGCCAACCCGTATAACAGGATCGAGCGATGCTGCATCTGACTTGAGCTTATATCGTCTTTTTTGTCCATATGGATATCTCATCAATTTTTTACATGCAAGGCAGGTTACTGCCACGTATTCTCCCCGCAGTCGCACACGCGCGTTGCCGCCCGGCACGAGATAAGAGTAACAGTGCCTGCACATCCGTCTCTTCAGTTCTCTCGAAATCCTGACGTTGTGGCGCATCCCGATTCGCCTTGCCAGGTGGATATACCTGTCGCTCCTTTCCGGATGCTCACCGAACTCCTGTTCGGCAAGTTCAAACAGCCTTTCTATGCGCTGTTTCGCCATGTCGCGTATCCAGCTTTTGCGCCTCACTTGGATTCCCCTTTAAATGCGCCGACCGGGATTTGAACCCGGGTCATGGGCTGTCTCCTCTTTTTTCCGTCAACGCTTTTGCGAGCGTTAGTGAGGAAAAGGGTTGTTGGAAGGCCCATGTCATGGCCACTAGACTATCGGCGCATTCTTAAGGATTAATATGCTTTGGGCGTAAATAAATGTCGATGACGAATGTCACCTTATATGCATATCACGCGCACCAATGCGACCCAAAGAAATGCACTGCCAAAAAATTGGCGCGATTCGGTATTATCAGGTTGTGCAATACTATAAAAAAGCTACCTTCGGGCGCGATATTGCTCGACCCAACTGCAGAAAGGGCATTCTCTCCTGCGGACGAGGAAAAGGCGCAAAAGGGACTCATCGTGCTTGACTGCTCCTGGGAGGAGGTCGAGAGGGTTTTTTCACTTCTACATAAAAAGCGAATGAGACACAGAGCACTGCCGTTCCTGCTCGCTGCCAATCCTGTTAACTACGGAAGACCATTCAAGCTGAGCGGTGCTGAAGCGCTGGCGGCAGCACTATATATTCTTGGACAAAGAGAACAGGCAGAACAAATTCTCGCTAAATTCAAATGGGGATTGGGATTTTTAGAACTCAACAGGGCGCCACTGGAGGATTATTCGAGGGCAAAGGACA
Source organism: Methanocellales archaeon (assembly GCA_021129915.1). Classification (GTDB taxonomy): domain Archaea; phylum Halobacteriota; class UBA148; order UBA148; family JAJOKI01; genus JAJOKI01. The sequence goes on from JAJOKI010000038.1 coordinate 2,953, forward strand.
GCAAGGAAGTGATTGAGATTCAGGGGAGGTATATGTAAATGATAATTTGTTATGTTTGGTTACAAAATTTAAGAACACTTGAGTATATAGGTAGGTGGTTCAAATGATCGATGGATTTTGAAGAGGTTCATGGAGCGTTGTCTGTGCTTCAATTCACAGTATTTAACATCACCATGAATGAGGCTAATGGCTATTGGGAAGTATTTTGTGGATTTTATCAGGGCTATGGTGCAAGAGAACAGATCCACTATGTGGTACAAGTTGACATGGAAGATGGCTCAATTCTCGATCAAAAAGTTATAACTTCCAAGGAATGATCGCTTTTGGCTCGCACTATTAAGAATCCATACGAAACATTTCAATCTGCCAATAACATCATAATTGATACTGGACCTCTTCTTATCCATGCTGTAGGCGCATTTCAAGAGAATAAACTTAAGGATGTTTGTCTTTGTCGTGAGCCTACTGGAGAGTTTGAGTTTTTAAATCGGTTATTTGCCTCTCGTAAAAGATTCTATATAACCCCATACATCTTAAGTGAGCTTCTATACCACATAAGAAATAAACTAAGACTGAATGAAGAGGGTGTCGATAAATTCTTCAACTGTTATAGGGAGTTTTTGAATAAAATCGGTGAATTTCATTTTGATAAAGAAAAAATCATTAATAATAAGCATATAAAGTTTGGATTAGCTGATATATCCTTAGTAAAAGCTTATGAAGAGTGGGGTTCTTTGATATTTTCTGACGATGGTAGTTTTTGCCAATTATGTGAGAAAGAAAATATAGAATGTATAGAATACAGAACGTTCTTCTATGACACGTATTTTGTGTAAGAAATCCCCCAAATTCTTAAATCCTCTCGCGACATTAAGCTCAGTGTTAATATTAAATGCTATACCAACTGTTAAATGTCATACGAATGGAGATAATATCATGGCGCGATTTCCAGAGGCAGAGAAAAAATTACTCAATATTAAAATATGCATGAAGTGTAATGCCCGCAACCCAGTTCGGGCGATAAGGTGTAGAAAATGTGGTTATGGAGGATTGCGAATGAAATCCAAGATGAGCAGGCGTTGACGGTAGAAGCGCACCTCAATGAGATCGTTCGACGGGATGGGGCTGCACACCTGACGCTAATAGACCCGGATTCACAGAGCCCTGAGGCAGCAGCAAAGATAGCGGCTGAAGCATCCGCAGGTGGAACCGACGCCATCATGGTCGGCGGCTCTACAGGGGCAGGTGGCACAAAACTCGACCAGACACTATTGGCGATTAAAGAACAGGTGGACCTGCCGACGATTCTATTTCCGAGCGATACAGGTGGGCTGAACAAACATGCAGATGCGATGTTCTTCATGACCTTGTTGAATTCCAGAGATGTGACATACCTTATCACTCACCAAGCTCTCGGGGCGCCCCTCGTCAAAAAGTACGGCATCGAGCCCATTCCCATGGCGTACATCATCATCGCGCCCGGCGGAACGGTTGGCTGGGTGGGGGATGCCAAGCTGATTCCAAGGGAAAAGCCAGAGTTGGCAGTAGCCTATGCGCTTGCAGCAAAATATCTTGGAATGCGCTGGGTTTATCTTGAGGCCGGGTCTGGCGCAGATAAATCAGTTCCACCCATTATGATCAAGGCGGTTAAGGAAGCCATTGGCGATACCAAGCTCATCGTGGGCGGTGGGATCAGGGACGGCGTGACTGCAGGACAATGTGCTAAGGCAGGAGCAGACGCCATCGTAACTGGAACGGCTGTGGAAGAGGGCGACGTGCAGACCAAGATTGAGGAGTTCGTCAGGGCGATTAAGAAGTAGTTTCACGATGGGGGGTTCCGTTGAATTTACGGTGGGTAAAAAAATTTACAATAATTGTTTAAATCGATATTTTTCATACGGGGGTGCCAAGGATGAGTGCTCTAAAAGTATCTAATGAAAGGAAGGTGATTTCATAGCGACCTCTTTCTGTATCGTCCCACTTCCACGATTATTATTGCGTTCCTGATCTTATCCTCCTCGACAGAGTTAAGAAACTCCTTTAATATCTTGTTTAACTCTTCTACCCTGAATGTATATGGCAACCTGAAAATAATACCTCCAGGATGTTTAGGATATCGAAGTATCTCTCCAAAATCAGCATCTCTTGTCACGATTATTCTTTCATTTTTGAGCGCGTACTCAATGATCTCCCTATCTTTTGCCGCTCCCATCCCAATATCTCTAACATCTTCTATATCATAACCAGCACTCCGTATCACTTCAGCACTTGATCTGGGCATGTCTGCATCCAATAGAAATTTTAAACTATACATACGCCCCGATTTCTTCCCTTGCTACTATCTTTGCAGCATATTCTATCGCTGCAAGCACATCTTCCTTTCTAATCCCGTATTCCTTTGCAATTGCTTCCATCTCCATACCTCCTGCCAGAGACCCTAATATTACATCCACAGGTACTCTCGTCCCTTTTATAACGGGCTTTCCATGCCTTATTTCAGGATCGATACCTATCCTTGCTTCAAACATTCTTGATCACCATTATACAGTTAAACTTCTTTACCTTTAAATCTGATGTTTGCCCCCCTCCAATCTTATTGTAGCTGAAAAATCATAATCTGACATTATCCCTCAACCCATTATTGCTGTACTGTTCTCAGATACTGCTCTGGCACATCCCTATTGCAAACTCTTAAGCCAATAGGGTGTTGGTTCGAAGCATCATTGATATACCTGGGGAGCAGTGCTATCCACCAAAGACATATTTCGATAATTTGAAAGAAGTTGCCGAAGGGGCGCTATTTATTGCAGGTATATGTAGCAACAGCGATACTATAATCAATAACCAACCCCATAGTATCCAACCGTCTGCTTGAAAATAACTTCCTAACTCCCTTCTCCTTCCTTCTTCGACTTCTGCCACTCGATATAATTGCAATATGGGCATCCGAGGTCCCACGCCCTGCGCCCTTTGCTGATAATTTTAACCTTATTCAGTCCGTGAATCTCGCAGCCATTCTGGGTGACGATCAGGCGCCCGCTTTTCGGTAGGGGCAGTGTGAAAGTACAATCTGGATATCCTGTGCACCCTATAAAACGCCCTCCTCTCTTGGATCTACGTGCGGTCAGGTCCGAACCGCATTCTGGGCAGGCGCCGATGATGTTTTCCTCGCGCAATCCTTTCCTGAGCGCATCGCTTATGTGCTCGCGTCTCTCGTTCAAAACCTCGAATACCGAGTTCAGCATATCCTTTGATTCTTGTACCACTGCCTCCTCGCTAATTCGCCCTTCTGCAATCTCATCCATATCCTCTTCGAGCGTCCTGCTCATATCCGGCTGGGTGATTCTTTCTGCATATTTCTCCAGCGTATCGACTACCGCCATCGCAGTTTTCGTGGGTATTACCGGGTTTCCATACACATATCCGCGTGCATATAACTTGCTCAGCACCTCATGTCGCGTGGATTTAGTACCGAGTCCCAGATCCTCCATCTTCTTGATCAGGGCGCCCTGTCCATATCGTTTCGGCGGCTTGGTTTCCTTCTCAACCAGGTCGACTTTTGCGATATCCAACTGCTCGCCGTTTCTCAGTGGGGGCAAAATTGTATCCTTGGGAACATTATATGGATAATGCCAGCGCCAACCCTCGTCGAGTAACTGCAGCCCGCCTGCTTTGAAAGTCTCGCCGTCGATATCGACTGAAACTTCGGTCTTTTTCCATATGGCAGGGTCTGCAAATGTCGCAAAGAACCTCCGCACGACGAGCTCATAAATCTTCCACTCGTATGCTCCCAGAGCGCTCTTTTTAGCAGCCGCGACTGGATATATGGGCGGATGGTCGGTCGTCTCCTTTTTACCCCTTGTGGGTTTTAACACATCTTTTTTAAGCAGGGCATCAGCATATTCTTTAAATTCATCGTGTTTGGATAATGACCTAATAACCTCTTTTGTATCAAGACTCTTTGGGTAGACCGTGTTATCCGTGCGCGGGTAACTGATCCATCCATCGATATATAGTCCTTCGGCGATTCTCATTGCATTTGCAGGCGAGAGTCCTATCGCACTGGATGCCCTTAAGAATTCGGTTGTGTTAAATGGTATAGGGGGCTTCTCAATCTTTTCTTCCTGTCTCAGCCCGGAGATAATTCCCTCTCCACCCAGCCGTGATATGATGGATTCGGCTTCGCCCTTCTCCAGAAAGCGCCCTTTTTCATGCTTTGCGGTGAATTCGTCGCTGTTTTGACACCGCCGTTTCTTCGAAATGGTGCACAGTGCGTGAATCTCCCAGTACGGCGTCGTCTTAAATGCCCTTATCTCTTTTTCTCTATTGGCCAGCAGGGCCAGCAGCGGACTCTGCACACGTCCGACCGAAAGAAAATTCTTGCCGAGGCGGCGCGATGACAGTGAGATAAATCTGGTCAGCGCAGCACCCCACACCAGGTCGATTTTCTGGCGTGCCTCGCCTGCTGACGCCAGGTTGAAATCAATCTCTGTCGGATTTGAGAATGCTTTGGTGATTTCGGAGGGGGTTATCGCAGAGTATCGCACCCGGTTCACTGGAACAGTTGACTGAATCGACCGCAGCACCTCCACACCAATCAACTCCCCCTCTCGATCATAATCGGTGGCAATCGTGATTTTATCTGCCTTTTTCGCCAGTTTTTTGAGGACGCTGATAATCTTTTTTTGGACTGGAATTGAGATGATTTCGGCTTCTATCAATTCGTGCGGTTCCACCTCTGACCAGTTATTATATTTATCTGGAAAATCGACGGTGACGATGTGGCCGCTCAATCCGATAATCGTACTGTCGTCATATTCATATATGTTTACCCCATCAATCTTCTTCTGCTCTGCCGATCCCTTTGATAGAATCTGCGCAATCCTCTTTGCCGCATTGTTTTTCTCGGTGACGATCAGGTGCATTGCAACTTCTCCCTGAGCAATTTATTAACTATGTTCGGGTCTGCCCTTCCATGCGTTTTCTTCATCACTTGTCCCATAAGAAAATGCAGCGCCTCATTTTTTCCATTGCGGAAATCTTGAACCGCAGCAGGGTTCTCTTTGATGACCTCGGCGACTGCACTGGCGATGATGTTCTCCTCTATCTTCAGCAGACCTTTACGCTTGACGATCTCTGGTGGAGCCCCCCCTTCGTCCAGTATCGTTCGTATGATCTGCACCGCGCTCTTTTCCGTGATCTTCTTGCTTCTCAGCATCTGTAAAATTTGTATCATGTGTTTGGGCGGAAATGCGGTGATATCCAAGCCGCGATAGTTCAACTCCCCCTTCAAAACGTCTGCAATCCACGTGGCGCTTAACAAGGGATTATCTACTTCAGATGCGACAGTTTCAAAAAAGTCGGCTAACCTTAGCTCAGAGGTGATCACTTTTGCATGATAATCTGATATCTCATACTGTTGGACGAATCGCTGGCGCCTAATATCTGGCAGCTCTGGCAGACTCCCTCTAATCTCATCAATCCTGTTGCACACTCCAAGCGGCACCAGGTCAGGTTCTGGGAAATACCTGTAGTCGTGCTCCTCTTCTTTAGTCCTGAGTGAGGTCGTGACCCCCCTTTTCTCATCGTAATGGCGCGTCTCCTGCGTGATTTTGATACCCCTCCGCGCCAGGTTTTTCTGGCGCACAATCTCGAACAACAGCGCCTTTTCCACTCCCTTGTAGGAGGATATGTTCTTCACCTCGATTCTGGCTCCGCCTGCCAGTGATATGTTTGCATCGACCCTTAGGGCACCATCCAGAGAATCGTCAAAGACATCCAAATATTCCAGTATGTTCCTCAACGCGTTCAGGAACTCCCTCGCCTCTTTTGGCGATCGCAAATCCGGCTCGGTCACCACTTCGATCAACGCCATGCCAGATCTGTTATAGTCGATCAATGAATATCGCGAGGATTCGATGGGACCTTTATGCACCAATCGTGCCGGGTCCTCCTCCATATGCACCCTTTTAATCCTGATATGGCGCTCGCCCCCCATCCCATTAACCTTGATTTTACCGCCTATGGCAATCGGATAATCGTATTGTGAAATCTGAAAGCCCTTTGGCAGATCGGGATAGTAATAGTTCTTCCGGTAAAATAACGTCTGCTTCTCTATCTTGCAGTTCAACGCGAGCGCGACCTTGATAATATTTACTATGGCATCCTCGTTCAGGACGGGCAATGCGCCTGGCAGCCCCAGGCAGACCGGACACGTATGCGTGTTCGGCTCGGCATCGTGATACCTGGGTGAACAGCCGCAGAACAGCTTTGAGTTGAGTTTGTTCAGCTGCACATGGACTTCTAATCCGATGACTATGCCATCCGACTCTTTGTACTTCAACAGCTCACCCCCGACCGTTGTTCGAAGGTATATGCAGTTCTTAGGATTCTGCCCTCATCGAAGTGGCGCCCGATGATTTGCATGCCTATGGGCAAATCCCGCACGAATCCACATGGAACCGAGATCGAGGGCACGCCTGCCAGGTTAATCGGAACGGTGTTCACATCTGCCAAGTACAGCGCCAGTGGGTCATCGGTCTTCTCGCCTATCTTGAACGCTGGGAACGGCATGGTCGGCGTGATAAGAACGTCCACATCTTTCAGCGCAGCATCAAAATCACGCTTGACCAACGTGCGCACCTTTAGCGCTTTTAGATAATATTTTCCATAATATCCGGCTGAGAGCGCATATGTGCCCAAGAGGACCCTTCGCTTCACTTCTTCACCAAAACCACATGCTCTTATCTCTGAAAATGTGGTATGCCAATCTTCATCCTTTTCCAGACGAAGACCATATCTAAGCCCATCAAATCGTGCTAGATTGGACGAAGCTTCACTCATCGCGATGATGTAGTAAGCCGCCAGGGAGTATCTGGTGTGCGGCAAACTGATATCCGTATAGGATGCGCCCATGTCTTCCAGAATTTTGATGCCATCCCATACTGCTTTTTCCACACCTTCATCGATGCCTTCACCGAAGAACTCCTTTGGCACGCCTATTTTCACATCGGATACGTCGTCCCTGAGCTCTTTCGTGTATTCACATTTTTTATCCATGGAGGTCGAATCTCTTGGGTCATAGCCTGCGATCACATCCAAGAGGAGTGCGACATCCTCTACGTTGCAGGCAAAAGGACCGATTTGTTCTAACGAATTGGCATATGCGATCAGCCCATATCTGGAGACCAGTCCGTAGGTCGGCTTTAATCCCACTATGCCGCAGAATGATGCAGGACAGCGGACCGAGCCGCCCGTATCCGAGCCCAGCGCAATTGGAACACCCTCTCCTGCCACGGCGGCGGCACTTCCGCCAGAAGAGCCACCTGCCACGCGGCTCAAATCATATGGATTTTTTACAGGACCGAAATGGCTGGTCTCTGTGGATGTGCCCATCGCAAATTCGTCCATGTTCGTTTTTCCGATGATGATGGCACCCTCTGCCCTCAATCGTTCGACGACATGAGCATCATATGGTGGAACGTATCCTTTTAGAATTTTGGAGCCGCATGTAGTCTCTATGCCCTTGGTAGAGATACAGTCCTTGAGCGCAATTGGAATCCCTCTTAGTGCCCCTTTCGCACCATCTCTGTCTACCCTCCTCGCCTCCTTCAATGCATTCTCCTTTGCAAGGGTTATAAACGCGTTTAGCTCGCTTTTTTCGATATTGTCAAATAGGGACATGACCACCTCTTCCGTGGATTCATCCTCTGCCCTCTTTCTTGCCTCGCTGACATTCATATCTACACGACCCTCGGGCCTTTGAAAAATTCCCCTTCCTTCTTGGGCGCATTGCCGAGGGCATCATCCTGACTCATGGAATCTCTCACGACATCAGCCCGAAAAACGTTCATAAGTCCAGATATATTATAGGCAGGAGGTACATCCGGATCCACCTCATCCAGTATCTCAAAATAGTCCAATATGGAGTTAAACCGCTTCGCAAACTTGCTCTTTTCCTCTTCTGTCAGTTTTATCCTTGCCAGCCATCCGATATGTTCTACATCTCTTTTGGTGATCATATATACCCACTAAATTACTTCTTGTGCAAGCGAGGCGAGGTAGCACCCGGTACTCCTGAATCCACAGGATTTGGCCAGCCTGCCAAGCTCTCTGTGCACACCAGTGCCGTATTGTATTGCCTTCTTTTCCATCCAAGCGAGTTCATGTGGTATGATGTTTTCGGCTACCCTTCTCAGAATGTACTTCCTCATATAACTTCCATCTTTTTTACGGATTTTCAGTTCCGGGGCTATCTGCAAGCCTATTTCGATGACATTCCGATCGAGATATGGCGTTCTCAGTTCAATGGAGTTTGCAGACGCCACCGCGCGGTCCCTGTCGATGCCAACCTCAACAAGGTTCTTGACATCCTTCTTTGTCTCATCCGCAAGATAGCCCTTTTCAGATATCCGTATATAGCGTTGATATCCTGCAAATAATTCGTCAGCGCCCTGTCCTGAGAGCATTGCCTTCATGCCGTCCTTGTGTGCTTCTCTGGCCGCGATGAAGAGCGGGAGCCCTATTTCGACCGCCATCGGGTCAGTGCCCTTGACCGACCGTATGACATCCGGTATATGCTCCTCTATCTCTTTCTGGGTGATGATTTTTGCGTGCAGGTTGCCATTCAACCCCAGTACTTCAGCGGCATATTGGGCATGTTGAAGGTCATGAGACCCTTCAAATCCAACAGAATACAGAGTTATATCACTCCGAGCCAGCGCACTTATCAGCGAACTGTCCACTCCGCCCGAAAACGCGAGCCCTGTTTTTGGAGCAAGCCCTTCAGCAACCGCTTTTTGCAACGCACCACCAAGGAGCTTGATGGCAGTTCTTTCGTCGCTTATCATGTCGAGTTATCCTTTGTTTATCTCCGTAATTTCTTCACGACATTCTCCACCTGTTCGACGGCCGTGCCGATGTAATTGTTCGGATTCATCAGATGCTCGACATCATCAGGCGTGAGAAGTTTGGTGACCGTTGTCTCTTTGAGAAGGACATCTCTCATGTGCTCACCTGATGTATGTGCCTCCATCGCGCATTTTCTGACGATCCTGTGCGCCTCCTGTCTGCCGACTTTCTTTGCCAGCGCGATCATCACTGCTTCGGCCATGTTCACTCCGCGCAGGAGCTCTAAATTGCGGCGGATGTTTTTAGGGTTGAATCGAAGGTTTTTGATGACATCCGCCGTCAGATTGAGGATATGGTCGGTGAGAATAATCGACTCTGGGATGATGATTCGCTCACAGGATGAATTTGTAAGGTCGCGCTCATCCCAGAGCGTGTTGTTCAATAAGGCAGGTTCCACCTGGGCTCTAATGACTCTTGCCAATCCGCATACCTGTTCGGATTTTATCGGATTGCGTTTGTGTGGCATGGTGGACGAACCCACCTGTTTGGTGCCAAAACCCTCCTCGACCTCGGCAATCTCGCTGCGCTGGAGGTTTCGAATCTCGAGGCATATCTTGTCGAGCGTGGTGGCGACATTCGCCAGGAACATTATGAACTCCGCGTGCCTGTCGCGCTGGATGAGCTGATTGGAGACATCGACTGCACCCAATCCCAGATATTTCATCGTTTTATCCTTGATTTTGGTTGCATCAGGGCCAAAAGCGGCTCCAGTGCCCACCGCACCGCTCATCTGACCGACGAGAATCCGGGACCTCAATTGTTCCAGGCGCTGGAGATGCCGGTCCACTTCGGATGCCCATATTGCAAAGCGCAGCCCATATGTGGTCGGGACCCCTATTTGGCCGTGCGTTCTGCCAGCACAGACGGTGTGTTTATGCGCTTCCGCCTGATCGAGCAATGCAGTATTCAGCTTCTCAAGTTTCGCCTCCAAAAGTTCGATGGCGTCCCTCAACTGGAGTGCCAGTCCGGTATCCAGGATGTCATTGGAAGTGGCGCCGAAATGAACCCATCCACCAGCGTCTCCGCATTGTTCAGCCAATGCAAGTACCACCGCCATCATATCGTGATGAATCTCCTCTTCTATCTCCTTGACCCTCTCCACGGTGACCTTTTTGACGCCGGCGGCAATCGTCTTTACAACCTTTTTTGGTATCAGTCCAACATCCGCCTCTGCCATTGCCAGCGCAACCTCCACCTCTAATAATTTCTGGAGTTTCGACTCCTCGGTCCAGACCGCCTTCATTTCTGGCGTGCCATATCGGTATTCAATTGGATGAATTGCCATAACAATCTCCAATATTATTTATCTGCATTTGGTTAAAAAGTATCTTGATATATCTTTGGCGGAAGCTTGTTTAAAAATTCGATTGCCTCGGTATCAAAAGTGATTGTGTATATTACAACCCTAGCCGCTTTCTAGCTTCTTCTTCGGTTAAGAAGTGCCCTCTTTTGATTCTTTCCCTCGCTTTCTTGATTGCTTCGAGTGTTTCTATACTAAGTTCTGGCTCTGCTTTAACATTTTTCGCAATATAAAT